>JACQBS010000050.1 GCA_016194325.1 Nitrospinota bacterium
CTTTCTCCCCTCATACAGCATTATCGTAATTTGATCTCTTTCAGACAAGGTTAGGTGATTGTATCGTTTTGTCATAGACACTTAGGATAGCATTTCTCCTTTCTGCTTCCCAAGTGTTGCACTTCATTGTTGAACTGGCGGTAAATAAGCATTGTATCAAGATATTTTAATGTAAAGGAAATTATAAAATTCTGGAACACGAATTTCACGAATATACGAATGGCACGAATAAAAACTAAAATTGAAAGTAAAAATATTTTTTGTAATTAGTAGTTATTCGTGTCCTTTGTCCCATTCGTGTTATTCGTGTTAAAGTTTTTGTTCTATGAAACTTTTTGGACAATGAAACTTTTTGGACTTGACATAGATATAAATAAAGAGTAAAAATAAAATAATTAGATTGGAGGTTTTAAATTAATGGAACAGAAGACCCTTGAGCATTTTAAAGAAGAACTTTTAAAACAGAAACAGGAGATTCTTTCTGATACCACAAAGACTATGAATGAGAATCTTGTTGTGGCTGGAGAAGAACTCCCGGATACCGTTGATAGGTCATCTGTAGAGACTGACAGAAACTTTACGCTTAAATTAAGGGACAGGGATAGGAAATTGTTAAAGAAGATTGATGATGCCCTTTCAAGGATTGACAATAAGACCTTCGGCGTATGTGAAGAGTGCGGTGAGGAGATAGGTGTAAATAGGTTAAAGGTTCGTCCAGTTGCTACACTTTGTATTGCATGTAAAGAGGAGCAGGAGAAAAAAGAAAAGATGATGAGTTAGAACATCCCTGAATCAGCCTTAGATTTAATGCAATAGAACTCATAGTTTAATTCCCAGTCATTTTTACATCATAAAATTCTTCCTAAAAAATCTTATCATTTAGTGTATCTATTCTTTAAAAATTTGTTAAAATATAGTGCATGATATTCCATTGCCCTAAATGCAGGTCAAAATATAAAATCGCCGGACATATTATCACCGAAAAAGGGATAAATGCTAAATGTCATAAATGCGGGAATATATTTTTTGTAAAGAAAAAGGAGGAGATAGAATTAACCAATATTGTAAGTGGTATTAAGGAGAATATATCCCGCTGGGAGGAAACTGCTAAACCTATTGAAACAGGAGAAGCAGTTATTAAAGATGAAGAGGGCGTAAATGATTTTATAAGTGAAATAGAGTTTGATTTTTCAAAAGGAAAGAATCTGCCGGGTGAGGAAAGGCTTAAAGAATTATTAACTGATGAATCACTTATATCTAATGATAAGACTGCTAAAGAAGAGGCGATAGAAAAATCACCTGATTTGTCTGAAGATGTTATATCTTCAGTAATGATAGAATCAGACGAAGGTAAGCAATCTGTAGAAAGCCCGCCGCTGTTAAATTTAGAGGTAAAGTCTGACGGTTTTCCAAGTCAGGATGATATGGATAAGTTTCTTTCAGATGTAATACAATCGGCACCTGAAGGAGAAGTCAGTAATATCACAGAAACGTCAGAGAAAGGCACAGAACCCCATGTAGAAGAATCTGTAATTACCGCACCTGCACCCGATGAAGGTAGTAATAATATGGATATAGATTTGGATAAATTGATGGATGATACTGCAGCTGAATTGGATAGCAAGATAGCGGATAATGTTAAAAAAGATGATGTTGAGCAGTTGCTTGATATAAAGTCTGACGATAAAAACATTTCAAAGGCGGAAGAGAATATTAAATTAGAAGATATACCTAAAGGGGAACTCGGTAAGGAGGTAGAAGATATACTCCTTAAAAAAATAGATAGGTCGGTTGTTGAGACTGGAGTATCTGAAGAGAGGCAACCTGAAATAAAAGATGAACTGCATGAAGATATAATGCCTGATTTGGAAGATGAATTAAAGCCAAAGGGGGGCAAGTTTGGGAGAGATATAAAGGAGAAGTGGCAAAATTTTATATTTTTATTGTCGTCATATTCTTTGCTGCTCGTAAAGAAGACTGTTATATGGAAATTGGCAATTTTATCAGTTGCTGGAATTATCATTATTGGAGGTGTGGTCGGGCTTATAGTAATAGGCGGGAAAAAAATAATTTCAAAACCCAAAGAAAAAAAAGAGGTGGCAGTTGAAGCAGTAAAACATCATTTGAAAGAACCTTCTGTTGATGAGAAAAAGGTGAAAGATGTAAGTAAGGCTATAGTAGAGGAGAAATCTGCTGAACAGGTAACTCCTCAACCTCCTCCATCTGCAGTTGAAAACAGTGTAAGATTGGATGCAATACTGCCGGTTCCATTTAGTCCTGAAGAAAATAAAGTCATGAGTATTAATGTAAGATTGGAATTAGAAAATAAAGAAGGTGTGGATAGAATAAAAGGCAATCTCCCATATTATGAGGAAATCATAGAAGATTCGGTAGACCAGTTCTTTAAGGATAAGTTTTACGAGGATACACACTTTGTAAAGGAAAAGTTGAAGGAGGTTATACTGCGTAAGATTAATGAAAACATAAAAAATGGAAGGGTCAAAAAGGTTGACCTTGAAGAAATAAAGGTAAAATAATGTCATGGCAGCTCTATGAGAAAGCGAGGGGTCTTTTATCAGAGGAAATTGGCACCATCAAAAAGGCATTTGGAGGAAAGATCTCCATTGCCTTGTGCTATCCAAATACCTACCAGATAGGGATGTCCAATCTCGGTTTTCAAAAGATATATTACCTCCTTAATCAGCATAATGATGTCCTTTGCGAGAGGCTATTCCTCCCTTCCCCTGAAGATGAACTCCATTTTAAAAAAGAAAATATCCCACTCTTTTCCCTTGAATCCCAGACCCCTGTGCATAATTTTGACATCCTCGCATTCTCAGTCACCTTTGAGTCAGATTATATAAACATACTTAAGATTCTTAATCTCTCCCATATACCCGTCAGAAGTAAAGATAGAAACGAGAGACACCCGCTTATTTTAATGGGTGGGATTTGTGCTACCTTTAACCCCGAGCCTCTCTCAGATTTTATTGATATGTTTTTTATTGGTGAGGGTGATGAGGCAATAGATGAATTTGTTAATGCCTTGAGGGAGGGTTATGAATTCTCAGGAAGGAAGGCAGATGGTGACAGCCTTAATGATTTTTACTTAAGGCTCTCCGCTATTGACGGTATTTATATCCCATCAGCATATGATGTAACTTATAAAAGTTCAGGTGTAGTTGAAAATGTATCGTACAAGGATAGGTTTCCACAGAAGGTTAAGCGGAGGTGGGCAAGAGATTTGAATAAAACACCAACTTCTTCTAAGGTAATAACATCAAATACTGTATTTGGAGATATGTTTTTGATTGAGGTTGAAAGGGGATGCGGCAAACACTGCAGGTTCTGTCTTGCCGGATACAGTTACCGTCCTGTAAGAAATTATAGTGCAGAGGTTATTCTTAAAGAGGTATCTGAAGGGTTAAGATATAAAAAAAAGATCGGGCTTATAGGGTCGGCAATATGTGACAATCCTTACATAGATGAAATTAGTGATGGCATAGAAAAAATGGGGGGGACTATTTCAGTATCTTCTTTGAGGTTGGATAGACTATCTAAAAAGTTAATTGATTTATTATCCGCCAGTGGACACAGGACAGCCACAATTGCACCCGAGGCAGGTTCTGAAAGGTTGAGAAAGATTATAAATAAAGAGATGAGTGATGATGAGATTTTAAATGCAGTTCAGTTTATGGCTTCGGCAGGATTAACAAATTTTAAATTATACTTTCTTATAGGGCTTCCCACAGAAACAGATGATGATATAGATGCTATTATAAATCTAACAAAAAGAATAAAGCACTCAATATTGAAGATTGCAAAGAGTAAGGGACATCTCGGAAATATAACATTAAGTGTAAATCCATTTATCCCAAAGCCGTTTACCCCGTATCAGTGGGAAAGGATGGAAGATACTAAGTCGCAGAATAGTAAAATTAAAAATATAAAGTCAGGACTAAAGGGTGTAAGCAATATAAGTATCATACATGAATTACCAAAATGGTCTTTTGTTCAGGCTTTACTTTCAATGGGGGACAGGAGGATTGGGGAACTGCTCTATAGATGCTATGAATTAAATGGTGACTGGTTTAAGACCTTCAGGGAGACAAATATTAATCCCGAGTTTTATGTATATAGAGAAAGAGACTTTGATGAGGTTTTACCATGGGACCATATTGATTCAGGAATAAGGAAAGAGTATCTTATAAAAGAGGCTAAAAAGAGCAGAGAAGAGAAGATTACCCCGCCATGTCCTGATGAGGGTGAGTGCAGGAGGTGTGGAGATTTAGGATGCGTAACGAATATTTAACTATAAATAAACTTTCTGAGATAGATAATCTTATACATGCCTTTACAACAAGAACATGCAGAAGTGTTGGAGATATTCTCAAAAATCAATTTGGGCTTAACTCAGATAAGGTATTTACAGTGAAACAGGTTCATGGTGATGGAGTCTACATTATTAGAGATGGGGAGGTTTTAAATCCGCAATCCACAATCCAAAATCCAAAATCCATAGAGGCTGATGCCATTATTACAAATATCAAAAATCTGCCAATAGGAGTTTTTACGGCGGATTGTATCCCTATAATATTAGCCGATATAAAAGGTAGGGGAGTTGGAATTATTCATGCAGGGAGGGTTGGAACATCTCTGGAGATTACAAAAAAGACTATTGGTAAAATAATGGAGGTATTTGATATTTCTCCTAAAGATATTATTGTAGGTATTGGGCCAGGGATAGGTGGTTGTTGTTATGAAGTAGATGAGAAATCAATTAATCCCTTTAAAGACAGATTAGAGTATTTTAAGAAAATAGCAATAGAAAAAGATAATGGAAGATGGATGTTGAACCTTATAGGGGTAAATAAAATACAACTGATGGAATCAGGGCTCAAATCTGAAAATATCTTCACAGCAGAGTTTTGCACATCTTGCCATAACGATAAATTTTTTTCGTATCGCAGAGAGGGGAAAACGGCAGGAAGGATGGTAAGTTTTGTGGCGATAAAAGAATAGATTATGATATTATAACACCTTATGAAACAGACTATACAACAGTGGGTAGAGCACAGCATTTTTGTGAATGTCATTAAATCGGCATATAGGCGTTATATGACATTTGAAAATAGAATGGACGAGATATATTCTTACAGCCTCTTTTACAGGATATTGTCAAAGACATGGGATTGGATATGTATAGTATTCAGATACAGCATCTTCGGAAGATTGACTGAGATTGGTGAGGGTGAGCCTATACCTGTATTTGAGACAAGCAGGGTGGCTAATAAAATATTAGAGATATATAGTCGGTTTGTAAAAAGGATAACAGAATATTCAAGGGAGAGTGTTTTTGTTATATCAGGATTTGATATCGGAGAATCCTTTCAGCAAAAACCCCTTAAGACAGGAGGGGTTATACTTGTAACTGCCATTCCTGTAAATATCTTTCTTATTTTTATAACAGGAAGCGATGTCAGCTATCTCGGCATGGGGATGAGAATTGTATTGTTTTTGCTTGGACTTGCAGGGTTATATTCCGATATAGGTTTGGAGACATTAAAAGAGGGGAGTGTATTTATAAAGAGGATAGAACAGAAAACCTAATTAGCCACAGAGGACACAGAGGTCACGGAGAAAGACAAAAAAATAAAGACACTGAAAGACACAGATAAATTATGATTAAGACAGAAATAAAGAACCATAAAAATCATAAATAATCAGTGTGAATCTGTGTCAAAAAAGATTAGTTTTTTTCTCTGTGCCCTCTGTGAACTTTGTGGCAAATTTTTATAATTTCCTTAAATGAAAAGAAACAAAAGAAAATCTGATGAGATATTTAATTTAGATGATATAAAAGCTTACATGCGGATGTCTGCAAAAGATAAGCTTTGCTGGCTGGAAAGGGCAGTGAAATTCTTACATAAGATAACGCCTGCTGAGAATAAAGAAATATGGGAAAAGTTAAAAGAGAGGGGATTTTAAAATGAAAGACTTTTTTAAAAAGATTTACAATTGCTGGATGCTCTTTTCAAAGGCATTAGGATGGGTAAATACAAGGATACTGCTCTGTTTGATGTATTTTATTATATTTCCCCTATTCAGGATAATAAGTATTATTAGTGGGAAAGACCTTCTGGATAGAAAAATAGAAAAAGATAGAGAAAGTTACTGGAATAAGAGGGAAATAAAACCATTTAAAAAGGAATTATATAGAAGGCAATTTTAACTATGTATATACTCGGTATTTCTTGTTATTACCACGATTCAGCGGCATGTCTTATGAGAGATGGGGAGATTATTGCTGCTGCACAGGAGGAGAGATTTACAAGAAAGAAGCATGATTTTCATTTTCCTCACAATGCTATCAAATACTCTCTTTCAGAAGCTGGGATAGGTATTAACGATATTAATTTTGTAGGTTTTTATGACAAGCCATTTATAAAATTTGAAAGAATCCTTGAAACATATCTCTCCGTGGCCCCGGCTGGAATAAAGTCTTTTATTCAGGCAATGCCCTTATGGATTCATCAGAAACTCTGGATTCCAAATCTAATCCAAAAAGAGTTGGGTTATAGCGGAGAGATTATATTTACAGAGCATCACGAATCCCATGCAGCAAGTGCATTTTTCCCATCTCAATTTGACGAGGCTGCCATACTTACAGCAGATGGAGTGGGGGAGTGGACAACTACAAGCATGGGGGTAGGAAAGGGAAATAAAATAACTATTACCGATGAAATAAAATTTCCCCATTCCCTTGGACTTTTATACAGCACATTTACTTACTACTGCGGGTTTAAGGTCAACAGTGGCGAATACAAACTCATGGGTGCAGCCCCCTATGGGGAGTCAAAGTATGTGGATTTGATAATGAATGAGCTTATTGATTTAAAAGAGGACGGCTCATTCAAATTGAATATGAAATATTTTGGGTATCTTGATGACATTAAGATGACAAATGGAAAGTTCAACAGGCTCTTTGATATGCCTCCAAGGCAGTCTGAGGCTAAGATGAACCAGAAGTATCTTGATATAGCAAGAAGCATTCAGGTTGTTACAGAAGAGGTAATGTTAAGGATGGTAAAAAGGCTTTATAAAGAAACAGGATTAAAAAATATCTGTCTTGCAGGTGGTGTGGCATTGAACTGTGTAGCAAATGGCAGGATTATCAGGGAGACACCTTTTGAAAATATATTTATTCAGCCTGCAGCAGGTGATGCCGGGGGTGCACTCGGTGTAGCACAGTTTATATGGTATCAGTATCTTGGTAATGATAGGAAGGTTGATGAAAAAAAGGACAGCATGAAGGCATCATATTTAGGTCCGTCATTTTCTAATGAATATATAAAGAAATTTCTAAACAATTATAATATTCCCTTTGAAGAACTTGAGAATGATAAACTCATCTCCAAAACTGCACAACTTATTGCAGAAAAAGATGTTATAGGATGGTTTCAGGGAAGGATGGAATTTGGTCCAAGGGCATTGGGTAATAGGAGTATTCTCGGGGATGCAAGATTTCCAGAGATGAAGGATACAGTCAATATGAAGATAAAATTCAGGGAGGCATTTAGACCCTTTGCACCGTCAGTTTTAAAAGAAAAGGCATCAGAATATTTTGATATGAGAGATGATTTGGAATCTCCATATATGTTGCTTGTAGCTCCGGTTAGAGAAGACAAGAGGGTAATTCCTGCTGTTACCCATGTTGACTATTCTGCAAGGATACAGACAGTAAGAAGGGAAGATAATCCTATTTATTATGACCTGATAAATGAGTATTATAAATTGACAGGAGTTCCTGCGATTATAAACACATCCTTTAATGTCAGGGGCGAGCCTATTGTATGCATCCCTGAAGATGCTTATAAGTGTTTTATGAGAACAAATATGGATTACCTTGTGATGGGGAATTTTATTTTGGACAAAAAGAAACAGCCTTCCTTCAAAGAAGATATAGACTGGAAAAAAGAATTTGAATTGGATTGAAAAAAAGACGCCAAATAAATTAGACAGGATATACAAGATAAACATGATAATAAAATA
>JACQBS010000051.1 GCA_016194325.1 Nitrospinota bacterium
CAAGAGTTCCGAGAATATAGTTCCAACCTTGTGCATGGTTTGTTCCTCCTTATTGGTATTGGGTTTTGTCAACTTCAATTATCCAATAAAAGAGGCTTACAAGCCATGCTTTTTTAATTTTTAGCGGACACTACTGATATGAATAATGAAAAGGGTTTTAGTCTTCTTGAGGCGCTGGTTGCTATTACTATACTGGGGATCACCCTCGGAATCATCATGGCACTCTTTTCCGGTGCAATGAGATCGGTAGGTGCCTCAGAGGAGTATTCTCAAGCACTTCTCCTTGCGAGGAAGGAAATGGAGGATACAATGCTCATGGAGGATATTCACATAGGAGCGGAGGATGGGAGTTTTGGCAATAGCTACACATGGGAGAGAACTATAAGCCCTCTTGAGATATCAGAAGAAGATGAATATTTAAATGAGAACCTCCCTTTTAACCTATACGAGGTTGAAATAAAAGTAAAATGGTGGAGTTGGAAAGTAGAGAAGATGATGAGTCTCAGGAGTATAGTTCTCAGGGAGACTCTTGAGGGAAATTGAAAATTGAAAAGTGCAAAATGTAAAATTAAGGAATTTTAAAATCTTCAATCTTCAATTGTCAATAGTCAATTTCTTTTAATTATGTCTAAAAGATTTCACCGAATATTTACCAATGTTGAAGGATTCACATTGATGGAGATACTTGTCTCCATGCTCATATTAAGTATGGTTGCCATTTTGATATTGCAGGGATTAAGGGTTGGTTATAAAGTGTGGGAGAAGGGGGAGTCAAAGGTTGCCCACCAACAAAGGATGAGAATTGCCTTAGATACAATTTCTAAACAACTGAGCTCTGCATATCCCTTTTTTGTAAAGAATGAAGATGGAAGCCCCTCCCCTGTGTTCAAGGTGGAGCCTAAAATGATACAGTTTGTAACGAGTAGGCCTATAGGAATGAGCAATCGCGGAGGGCTGTTTTTTGTAATCTATAGATTGAAAAATATCCCTTATTCAGAAAATAAAATACTGGTTGCTTATCAGAAACCTATTTACATGGTTGAGGATTTTAAAAATCTTGATATAAATAATGAGGAGGCTATTAATCTAATACCTGATATTATGAACATAGAATGGAGCTATTCATCATGGGAAGGGTATGGGTTGGAGGATTCTTTAAAGATACAGAAAGAGAAAGAAAAATCTCTGCCCAAAGAGGTTACGCTGACACTGAGGCACAGTGAAGGAGAGCATAGCTATCTTACACAGGTTACAATCCCCCTCATGATGTCAAGCAAGAAGCCAATAAAAAAAGGAACGAAAACTTGAACACGAATAATACGAATGGGACGAATTACACGAATGAAACAAGATGTAAAAGACAAAAAACAAGATGCAAGAAAAAAATCTTAATCTTGCTTCTTGCTTCTGACTTCTTGCATCTTGCATCTAATATATTCGTGCCATTCATATATTCGTGAAATTCATGTTCCAGAATTTTATAATTTCCATGAACAAAAATCTTATAAGCGAAAAAGGGATAGCACTCATTCTGGTCTTGTGGGTTGTCATCCTTCTGGGTGTCATTGTGAATACCTTTGCATGGATGGTCCGTACTGAGGCGCAGGCGGTTGGTAATTTCAAGGAAGAGACAAGGGCATATTACCTTGCAAGGGGCGGTTTTCAGCGGACTATCATGGAGCTGCTAAAGAGCCGAGAAAGCACTGTCCATGAACCTCTAAAAGAAAGGCTGAAGTTAGACGGCAGGGTTAACATGATCCATTTTATAGATGGATATGCAGAGGTGAGAGTGATGGATGAAGGGGGGAAGATAGATATAAATGTGGCAAGCAGAGATGACATTATCAGGGTTATTACTGCCCTGGGTCTTGAAGTGGAAGATAAAGATGTAATAGCAGATTCTATACTTGACTGGATTGATGAGGATAACTTTCACAGGCTTAACGGGGCTGAGGATGATTATTACAGGTTACTCCCTGAACCATACAGGGCTAAAAATGAAACACTTAACACAGTAGATGAGCTCCTGTGGGTCAGGGGTATCACACCGAAAATATTCTATAACAAGGTGGTAAGCCGAAGTCGTGATCCTGAACTTGTTTCAGGGGAAGGGGAAGAGAATCTATCAAGAGAAGATGGAAGATTCAGAACAGGGCTGGAGAGTGTCTTTACAGTGTTTACCGGTTCTAACAAGATAAATATTAACACTGCGCCTATCTCACTCCTTTTATCCCTCCCTGGTGTTGGTGAGGCGCAAATTGAAAGAATAATCGCTGTAAGGGAAGAGAGACCCTTTCGTGATATGAGTGATCTGATAGGGACAGTTGCATTCCCTCCTGAAAACGGAAAATTTATCAGCTTTTCTCCTTCAGAGATATATACTATAGAGGTTACAGGAAGGTTAAATGGAAGCCATGTCCGACGCTCCTTTAAATCGGTAGTCAAGGTCAAGGGGAAGACTGATTATGATATTCTTTATTGGAAGGAAGGATAATGACAAATATATAGCAAAATCAAATTGTTTGGATTATAATATGCCAATTTTATGTTACTATCAAAATCATCATTAGGGATAAGCTTTTGGGATGATAGGGTTGATCTTCTCCATTTAAATCGCTTCTTTGGTAAGACTACTGTGGTAAATCGTCTATCTATGCCTTTTGTATACGGGATGAAGAGGGAAGAATTTGAAAGGGATGTATCAGCCTTTATGAAGGCAAATCGACTTCAAAGGATAATGACCTATGTTGCCCTTCCACGAAGGGATGTTGTGCTTCTCAACCTTGAATTACCCGGTAATGTTGAAGAGAATTTGAGGGAGGTAGTAGGTTATGAGCTGGATAATTATACGCCTTTTTCCGTGGATACAGCCTATTTCGATTTTCAAAATCTGGGGCATACCGTGGATGGAAGTAAGGTCAGAATACTTCTAACAGCTATAGAGAAAGAGCGTCTCAACTACTACCTCGAACTCCTTAAAGGGGTGGGACTCAAGCCTATTTCTATGGAGATAAGCTCCACTGCCATTGCCAGAACAATTCCATTTGATAGCCTCAGCGGTGGCAAAAATGCCGTCCTTTACATAGGGGCTAATACATGCGAGATCTCCTTTCATAACGAAAAGAATCTGGAGTACTCAAGGGCGTTTGATATAACCTCTCCTGAACTTAATTTAGGAAAAAGTCAGGTTATAGATACAATTCTGAAGGAATATAAAAGGGTATTTCCTTCTGGTTTTGGTGAACAAGAAATAAAGAAAGTGGTTGTATTAGGGGATGGGATATCCGACGAGGAGTTTCTAAAGGAAATCTCTAATGCTATAGGTAAAGAGGTAGTGAGGGTTAAAACTTTTAAAGGTATAGATAGTGATGGCTCAGATATTCAACTTCAGAGGGCTGCCCTTGGCTGTGCTCTGCGAGGACTTTATGGTGATACCGCTGCGATGAATTTCCTTACTGTGAAGGTAGATAGAGATAAGACACCGAGGGTTCTGAGATTTGCAGCAATAATATTATTCATCATTTTAGTATCCCTGTGGGTGGGAGAGTTTGTCTTACGGATAAAGAAGGAAATTAAAACCTTAACCCAGATTAAAGAGAAGGTAATGCTGCTGGAAAGGGCAGCTATCTCTGTTGAAGGACTTAAAAAAGAGATTATTGTTATGGAAGAGCGTCTCCCGCAACTTAATAATTTCAGTAAAAGGAGAGCGCTCTTTCTTTCCTTTTTTAAGGAGCTTACTGATGTCATTCCATCGAATACTTACCTCACTATGCTTAAATATCATGATAATGAGATAGAGATTGTTGGACGTTCAGCATCAGCAGTTAGCCTTCTTTCACTCCTTGAGGCATCCCCTGTTTTTAAGGATGTGGAATTCTCTGCTACAGTGAAAAGGAGAGAGGCTGTTAGAGAAAGGTCTGGAGGAAGGGCTGTCATTGCAGGAGGTGAAACCCTGCCTTCTATTAGTGAGGATATATATTTAGAAAACTTTAGTATTAAAGCAAAATTAGAGGGCATGTAATCCCCCTTAATAAAGGGGATTGAGGGGGTTGTTTATGAATATTACAAAGAAAATCAAAAAGATTTTAATATTCGGCGGGATTTTGTTAGGTATCACCGCCTTCTATACCTTGTTTTTTGAACCCCTTATGAAATATGAGAAAATAATGGAGGAGGATATTGCACTAAAGGAAGGACTCTTAACTCGTTATAAGGCCACCCTTGAGGGCAGATCTGACATAGAGGCGAAACATAGAAAGGGAAAGACCCTCTTAGAGAAGGCAAAGAACCGTATCTTTACTGCAAAGACTCATGCCCTCGCCGCTGCGCAGCTCCAGTCCATCATACAGAGCAGCGCCGGAATACATAATGTAACGATTAAGAGTATTAACATAAAGAAGGTAGAAAAGCCTGTTCCGTTAGGTGTTAAAATTGGAGTTGAGGGGTACAACACGATATCCCTTCAGCTTGCCACCTATAGCAATATGAGGGGGCTAATTGATCTCCTATATGACCTTGAAACAGCCAGCAGGTTTATTAATATTACCTCAGTTACCATAAAAGGTGAGATTGTAAAGGAGGCATCAAGGCTTGATGCAACCCTCATTGTTGAGGGGCTTGCTGAGATAGAGGGCTAAAAAATAATGGAACCACAAGATTTCACAGATTTACACCAGATGACATGCTAAGAGTTCAGAATAACATTCTTGTGATAATCTTGTGTTAATCTCGTGGTTTTAAATATGAAAAAGGTTTTTATTATAATAAACATCATTTTATCATCCCTGATCCTTTTTGAGGGATGGCAGTTTTTTAGAGTATGGTCAGCTGAATCAGCCCTCTCTTTTATAAAGATGGGGACTACCGGCTTAAATAAGCCATCCACTGTTACACCTGCTACAAGGAGGGCAATAGGCAAGATTGAAAAAAAAGAGAATATTCCACGGGAGGGGATGGTATTATCGGGGGTGCCCTTTGAAGGAGAAGGGGATAAATTATTGCCCTTAAGGGAATCCTTTGCAGGGGCTATTGAAAAAAACCTTTTTCACCCACAGAGGAGAGAGGGGGCTGAGGAGATAAAGATTGAATCCCCATCATCTTCTCTATCAAAACCGAAACCAAAACCGATTATTATGGAGGGGCTCGTTATCATCGGAAATTATAAAGCTGCTGTTATTAAAGATACTGCACCCCAGGTCAAGGGTGGACGACCAACAAGGAGGATCCGTGTAGGTGATACCATTGAAGACCAAAAGGTCATTGCTATAATGAAGGATAGTATTATTGTCAAAGGTGAGGAGGGTGAGAGGGTTATAAAGCTGCACGACTCTGATAAACCTCTGCGACCACAAATAACCGAGAGGACTGAGGGGGCTCCCGCACAAGCAGTGCCATCAGAAATGCCTCCAGTGCCTCCACCTCCAGCACCTTAAACAAAGGGAGAAAAGCAAGATGATAAACAAAGACATGATTCAACCACATATTAGCCACAAAGGCACGGAGACACGGAGTAAAGAAATAAGAAAAAGATTTTTATTATTTCTCTGTGCCTCTGTGTCTCTGTGGCTTTTTCTTCTAATCCCTGCGTGGCTTTATGCTCAGGAAGTCCCACCCCAGATAAAAGCCAGTCCGCCTCAAAAGAATATAGAAAGTGAAGGCATCTCCGATAAAAGCATTCGGGGACAGTCGCCCTTGCAATCCAAAATAGAGGAGAAGCTTGATAAAGGTTCTACTAAAAATATAGTTCTTAATTTTGATAATGCTGATATTTATGAAATTATTACTCTTGTCGGCGATTATCTTGGAATGAATTACATAATAGATCCGAGGGTGAGGGGGACTGTAAATATCCATACCACAGGAGAAATATCCCGTGATAACCTCTTTGAAATCTTTACCACGATACTTAAGGTCTCAGGAGCGGCAATAATCAAAGAGGGGGATATATATCATATAATTCCGGCTACGGAGGCAAAGACAATGCTTCTCATACCAAGGGCAGATCAGGAGATACCGCCTCCAGGGGATGAGATAATATTTCAGATAATTGAGCTTAAGTATGTTCAGGCAAAGGAGTTTATTAACATCATAAGGCCATTTACAACACAGGGTGCAGTTCTCACTCCCTACGACAGGGGGAACACCATTTTACTTATTGACTTTGCGAGTAATGTGAAGAAGGTGTTAGAAATCGTAAAAATCATGGATGTAAGTATCTTTAGCGGTGTAGAGATGAAACTCTTTCCCCTGAAGGAGGCTAATGTTGAGGATATAACAAAGGAGATGGAGAAGCTCTTTTCATCACTGAACATATCTACCAAATCTGCTATCTCGGTAGGAATAAATTTTATCTCCATCACGAGGCTGAACTCCCTTTTAATCATTACATCAATACCCAATGTTATGGAAGAGGTTTCGAGGTGGATTGAGGTGTTGGATAAAAAGGAGGGTACGGAGGAGATAACAACATATATCTATCAGGTCAGGAATGGCATTGCAACTGACCTTACCGATATTTTAAATGAGATATTTGGAAGGAAGGGAATGGTATCAAGGAGGGCAGATGAGCTTAAAAAGAAAGCTGAGGCAAAAAAGGAATCAGGAGGTGAACAAAAGGATAGAGGTGCTGCAATAGAAAGACAACCTGTAACTTCAGGGATTGGCGATATCGGGGTGGAATTCATACCATATTCTATTACCAACACAATAATAATCAAGGCAGCTCCAAAGGATTATAAGATGATAAAGGAGATGCTTGATGACCTTGATATTATCCCCCGTCAGGTAATAATAGAGGTGTTTATTGCAGAGGTATCACTTGGTGACGATACAAGGTTCGGGATAGATTATGCCCTGAGGAGTGGAAAATTAGGTGATGGGGTATACGGCACTGTTGTTGGGACATCACTCGGCCTCTCCAAGGCTGGTACCATGGCATCAGGTGGACTTACCGCATCGGTAATAAAGGACGATTTCAGTGCTACCTTTAATGCGCTGGCAAGTGAAAACAGACTTAACATTCTTGCCTCCCCACATATCCTTTCCAGAGATGGCAAAGAGGCAAGCATCAGTATAGGTGATGAAGTCCCCATCATAACAAGTAGAACTATTACTGATGTTAGAGAATCTATAGCTATTCAGAGGAGGAATACTGGTGTCTTACTTAAGGTAACGCCTCATATCAATACTACAGGATTGGTAACACTTGACCTCTCTTTGGAGCTCAGCAATGCTGCAGCGGCTGCACTTGCCGGTTCAACCGATATCAGGATATTTCAGCGTAAGGCAAATAACAGTATGGTGGTGCAGGATGGACAATCTATACTTATAGGCGGGCTTATAAACGAGCAGGAAGAAGATACTATAACTAAGGTCCCCCTACTTGGCGATATATTTCTTATAAAACACCTCTTCAGATATAAGTCAAAGACTAAAAAAAAGAATGAGCTGATTCTTCTGATTACACCGAGGGTGATTAGGACCTCTCAGGAGGCGCGTGACATCACCGCTGAATTCAGTGAGAAGCTCAAGGGACTTCAGGATAAAATTAAAGGGCGCATAAAAGAGCAATAGTGTCAAAGTATCAGAGTGTCATAGTGTCAGAGTATCAGAGTTTTTTTTGCTTTGACACTTTGACCCTTAGATACTCTGACACTCTATAAAAGGTATGCAAATATTGTATGGACGACGAGCAGAGGATGGGAAAGAGATAGAATTATCGCAGCCGAAAAAAGATTCCTGTGAGATTGAATATACAGACTTTCCTGAAACACCCTTCATAACTGAAAAGATCTCCATGAGGTTTTTGAAGAATAAACTAATCTACCTCCTATATGTGCGGGACAATGTATTATATGTCGCTGTTTCTGACAAAGAGGATCAGGATGCCCTTAATGCGATAAGGATTGCAACCGGATTTGAGGTAAAGGCACTCAAGGCAAGTGATGAGGATATCTTAAGGGCAATAGAACAGCACTATAAGGTAGGGCAGTCCAGTGTGGACGAGATTATTGGAGATATAGCAGCTCATGATCTTGAGGGGAGGATAAATGATGAGGATATTGACCATTTAAGGGATATGGCCTCTGAGGCTCCTGTTGTGAGACTGGTTAACCATATTATAAGCAGTGCCATAGGGTGCAGGTCCAGTGATATACACATTGAACCCTTTGAAAAAACACTGAAGGTAAGGTATAGAATAGATGACATCCTACATGAGAGAGAGATTCTTCCCAAGGCGCTTCAGTCAGCGGTTGTATCCAGGGTTAAGATACTTGCTAATCTTAACATCGCCGAGAGGCGTCTCCCCCAGGATGGAAAAATCAATGCCAGATTAAGCGGTAAGGATATAGACCTCAGGGTTGCCACCGTTCCTACTGTTCATGGAGAGGGGGTGGTGATAAGGATATTGGATAGGGGCGGACTTGTATTAGAACCTGGAGAGCTTGGTTTAGCCGCAGAAAATAAAGAGAAATTTGAGCATATGATAACAAAGCCACATGGTATGATTCTCGTTACCGGACCCACAGGAAGCGGTAAAACTACAACACTATATGCCGCACTTGAAAAATTGAATACCACGGATAGGAAGATTATTACTATAGAAGACCCTGTAGAATATCAGCTTGAGGGTATCAATCAGATACAGGTAAAACCACAGATAGGACTGACCTTTGCTAATGGACTAAGGAATATTGTCCGGCAGGATCCGGATATCATTCTTGTTGGCGAGATAAGAGACAGGGAGACCGCTGAGATAGCTATACATGCTGCATTGACAGGACATCTTGTATTCAGCACACTGCACACCAATGATGCGGCAGGCGCTATAACCCGCCTTATTGAAATGGGGCTAACAGATTATCTTATCGCCTCTACCCTTATTGGAGTGGTGGCACAGAGATTGTTCAGGAGAATCTGCAAGAAATGCAAGAAGGCTGTTACACCGAATGAATTGGAGATGAATGAACTCAAAGGTATTGCATGGAGTGTTAATAATATAAAAATATATAAGGGTGAAGGTTGTAATGAATGCGTATCAACAGGTTATTGGGGACGAATAGCGGCATTTGAAATATTGGTAATAGATGATAATATAAGGTCGCTTATACTCAAAAGCCCTGGTGCAAACACGATAAGGTCTGCTGCTGTAAATAGGGGGATGAAAACCCTTAAAGAGGATAGCCTGAGAATGGTTATGGAGGGCATTACAACTGTGGATGAGGTATTGAGGGTGATACAGGAAGATTGATGCGTATAATATTTTATAGATTCTGTGTGAAAATACCCATCCCCTCTAAAACCCACTAATTCCTCATTTGTTAAGGTGAAATTTAAAAATGGGGTTGCAGGATAGGAGTTGATATATCAAACAGTTAGAGGTATTTAGAGTTTATAATTTTCTATGTATATATAGAGTGGAGTTTTGATTTATGGCATAGAAAATGCAATCTCAAGTTATTGATAGATAGGTTTGTTTATACTAAGTTAAATTCATTTGCTTTCACTATTTTTCTTAAAGGTTTAGCCATGTTTAGAAAATACCCGAATAAAAACCTGAATTTAACTACAGAAGCACAGAGGACACGGAGACACAGAGATTTTAAAAGCGGTTTAAACAGTTTAAACGGTTTAATCCGGTTTTTTCCTCAGTGCCTCAGTGTCTCTGTGGCTTATAACTTCCTGCTCAAAATAAAGCTGATATTACTTATTTTTTTAGTGGCAGTTGATTTTTTTCTTTTAATCCTTATCTATACGCCGATTGTAGATGCAACAGGGGGGGCATTTCCATATACGAAACATGGAGGTGTTGCAGGGAATGGAGTGGATCGCTCTACAACAGGGAACTGGCCCCCTGCATCTGGTGCAGGCACATATCAGAAAGGTGAATGCACTCACTGTCATGAACCACATGCAAGCTTCGGTGGAGACGAACCCTATCCCAACTATACCAATCACCCCTCCTTTATGACGCAGGAAGAAGCTCAGGGGCCAGACCCATATCTTCTATTTGCCGATGATAACGCAAATCTATGCTGGACATGCCATGAGACTTTTCAGTTTACAGGCAAACCATTAGGATGGGGGGCATATGGATTTTATCAGGGGAGGAGTGTCTATCTGTCATCAACACATGGTGACCCATTGAAAAATGCAAATATGTTATGGCCGGGTATTAGCGGTGCAACGGTTCATCCAAGAAAAGCCCGCCCATCTACACTCAATGGTGTTTCTCAAAAAGGTATATGTCTGAACTGTCATACTCCTCATGGTATTCGCGGTAGTGAAGGGAATGCCTATGATACAGATGCAGTCCCTGAGTCAAAACAGCTTACAACGAGCAACCCTTCTGTTACTGCGGATTATCTTATTCCCCGTCAGCTTAATGCATGGGAAGAGAAGCTATGTGAAACCTGTCATGACGCAAGTGGGCCTGCAATTAACAACATTCAGAGTGAAATTGATAAAAGAAGTCTTGGGGGAAGCGGCCACCCTGTGGATGATACAAATCTATCAGGGCGACATGTTGTCAATGAAACTTTTCCTATAACTTCAAAGCATGTGGAATGCTATGATTGTCATAACCCTCATGTCATTAAATCAAGCAGCAGGGTTGAAGGATTAAGATATGTAGATATAAGTGGTGTTCCAAAGGATCCAGCAGCAGGTGATTCACAGCCTTATGTCTATCAAATATGTTTTAAATGCCATGGCGATGGATATGCTAATTTTATTCCTGCGAAAACCCATCCCGGTCCCGGGCTTAATCCAAATCATTCAAATCATCCACTGCGAACCAGTACTGGAAATCCTGCCTCAGGTAATACTAATGGGAGCAATAAAAGGCTTGAATTTAACCCTTCAAGCACAAGCTCTCAATCAGATTGCGGATCATACCAGGCATCTGATTGCAGGCCCAGCCCAAGTCAGAATACTGCCTATCATCCAGTAGCCTCTACTGGTAGGAATACATCGGCTGCTATACAGAGGCAATTACTGGCTGGTCTATCTCCTGACAAGACTATTATGTGCACTGATTGCCATAATTCCGAGGCAACAGGAAGCATACAGGGACCTGTAACAGAATCCAACTTAAGGGCTACAGACCTTCCATCGGGATATGCCGGAGTAAGCCCTATAGGTCCTCATGGCTCACAACCACCTTCTGTAGGCGGTTACCAGACATATCGGATTTTAAGGGCCAATTACAATACGACATTAGGGGGGGCAACTGAGCCATTTACTTCTTACAATCGTGATAATTTTGCCCTCTGTTTTCTCTGCCATAATGAAGAGGCATTTACAAAACAGTGTGGTGACCCTTATTTTGAGTGTGGTAGCTGGACAGATGGGCCCAAGACAAACTTCTATAGCACATTATATGATATAAATCTCCATGCAACCCATATAGCCAAAAAACCTGTTTTTGCAACTACTGGAACTTCTACAACCTGTGCAAACTGTCATTATAATGTTCATTCCAATATAGAGGCTGCCAATACTATGTATAACGACAGCAATGATCCGAACTGGAAGAGACCTCTGGATGGCGGAACTCGTCTTATTAATTTTTCTCCAATTGTTGGAGCCAGCTCATGGTGGACCTATAGCAGACCATTCTGGGGGTGCGTTAAAACGACTGGCATATGGAGGAAGGGGTGTGATTTTAACTGTCATGGCTTCGATATGGAATTATGGTATTCACCCCCTAATATTGCAGACAGCTGTTACTAATGGAAGGAAGAAAAAGTGCCAGTGAACAGTGTCAGTGTCAGTATAGGATAGAAGTTGAGAAGTTAAGAGGTTTTTCTCATCTTCCCATCTTCTCAACTTCCATTTTTAAGGGAGGTATTTAAAATGAAACGAATGATTTTAATATTATGTTTCTGTATCCTGTTTTTAATTCTCCATATCCCGCTAATCCCGTTTTACAGCATAACGGGACAGGTCTATTCTGAGATAAAAAAACCTGCATTGGGGACAGAGATAAAACCTGATTGCAAGGAATGTCACAGCAGGAATGCGACGATAAGGGGGAGTGGAAAACCTGCTATACCTGGCCAGCCTATGAAGGGGGATGGTAAACCTACCCCACCTCCAGACCACATCAGGAAAGATAAGAGGAAAAATAAAGGGCAGCAGTAAATAGGAAATTATAAAAACTTGCCACAGAGTCACGGAGATTTCTTTAATTTATAGTACAGGAATTTAAATGTTGAGATTGCTTCACCTTCGGTTCGCAATGACAAACAAAATTAATAGCAATCTAATTTATTTATTTCTCTGTGCCTCTGTGTCTCTGTGGCTTATTTTATTCTCAAGCATTGGTTGTAAAACAGCTACCCAAAAGGATGAAGTAAAAACAGATGTAGAAGTAATAGATAAAGAAGGGTTTGGTTCTGTCCCTTTTTTAGAAACTGGTAAACTTGCCTTCACAACAGAGGAGGCAAAGGCAAAGATGGAGGTGAGGTTGAAGAGAGAAAAAGAGGAACTTGAAAGAAAAAAAGGTGAATTTCAAGCCCAGGCAACAACCCGATGGACAACTGATTTCTGGATACCCCCTCCAACGAATCCTCCGCTGGTATCCGCCCTTAGGGAATTTCCAAAAGATTCATTCGGTTATCCTGATTGGAGTATGGCTGTCAAAAGGGGTATTATAAATCCGTTAGATTCAATTAAAGGGGAAAGAGTTAAAAAGGAGCAGGAAGAATTTAATCAAGATATAATATTTCAGATAAACGATAGGATGATGGCAAATGTCCGTTTCCCTCACAGTGTACATAATTACTGGCTTTCATGTAAGGTCTGTCATCCTGCTATCTTTATAGCAAAAAGAGGCGGCAATGATTTTGGAATGACAGATATCTGGAATGGTAAATTTTGCGGGCGGTGTCATGGTAAGGTTTCGTATGCCCCTAAGGGATTTGAAAACTGCATCCGCTGTCACAGTGTGAGGAGAGAGAAGGTTGGTTTTTAGTTTGTTCATGTATAGGAAATTATAAAATTAACCACAGGTGAACACAGGTAAACGCTGAAAATAAAAAAAATAAAATAACTGTGTTAATCTGTGTTTATCTGTGGTTTCATTAAGTTTTTGTTCTTTTATGAGAAATTTTTTTTTAAGATTAGTTCATGATAGTTGTAAGTTGTTGGTTGTCAGTTGTTGGTTATTTCTCTGTGCCTCTGTGTCTCTGTGTCTATTAGTTTTTTGTTCAATCCCTGCCTATGCGGAAAAGGGCGATGCGGTGGCAGGAAAAGAGGTTTTTGAGAAAAGATGCAGGCAGTGCCATGGTGATACAGGTGAGGGGAATGGCCGCGTAGCGGACAAGGTATATCCTCCGCCGAGAAATTTCACATGGGGTCTTTTCAAATACAAGACATCCCCTATGGACCAACCTCCAAGAGATGAGGATTTGTTAAGAACGATAAATGATGGATTTGGCGAGGCATCTATGCCTCCGTGGAGGGACATAATGACTGAGAAGGAAAAGCGGGATGTTATAGCCTATGAAAAGAATTTTTCGGATATTTTTGAGACAGAGAAACCGCCTGAAGAGATTGATTATGGCGAGGAGATTCTTTACTCAGAACAGAGCGCCATTAAAGGTAAGGAGCTTTTTAAAAAGGCAGGGTGCCCTGAGTGTCATGGTGAAAATGGAAAAGGAGATGGTATAAAAAAACTGAAGGATGTATGGGGCACAAGGGAATGGCCCAGAAACCTGACAAAGCCATGGACATACAATGGCGGCAATAAACCAAAGAATATATTTGCAAGGATAACGGTAGGCATACCGGGAACACAAATGCCATCATTTGCAGATAAAAATAGTACAAAATATTTTACTGAAGAGGAACGTTGGCATATAGTAAATTATGTGAGGTCTCTTGCAGATGAGACGAAGAGGGTTAAGAAAGAAGAAGAGGATAAGCCTTTAAAGGCGAAATATATAAATGGGGAAATTCCTATGGATGTCCATGCTGATGAATGGAAAGGAGCACCATTTAAGGCAATTAAATTATTCCCGCAGGACCAAACAAAGGAGAAGTTTTTTAAACCCACTAATGATGGGATTAAATGGAGGGTCCTCTTTAATGATAAGGAGATCGCATTTTTGTTAGAGTGGGATGATAGGACAAAGAGTGTCCCCGGAGATGCAGAGGCAGAGAAGCTGAGCGAGGGGGAAGTGTTTGAGGATGCAGTTGCAATTCAGTTTCCCACGGCAATATTGCCCAAGATACCAATAAAAGAACAATTACCGTCAATTGAACATGGGGATATGGAGTTTGGTGTAAATATCTGGTATTGGAGTAGTGGAACTACCTTGAGCCCCCAGATGACAAAGGTTAAATATTCGTATGGTATTAAATCAGAAAGGGTTGAGCCAGAAATTAAAGCAGGTTTAAGCGGGAAAGGTGAATATGCAGGTGGTATATGGAAGGTGATATTAAAAAGAGGGCTCAAGACTTCAAATCCGAAGGATGACCTCCAGTTTGAAACAGATAAACTTATACCTATAGCATTTGGAAACTGGGATGGCTCAAATGGAGGGAAGGGAAATAAACATACTGCAACCCCGTGGGATTGGTTAATATTGGAAAAAGGGTAATTGTCCCAAAATACTGCTAAACTCACATCTATCCGAAGTAAGTAATAAATCCATTTGATTCCCAGGAATTTTGATCCCACACATAATTTATATGTGGGATTTATCATGTGTTATATTCTACAGGTATTGGGTTAAATCGCACATAATGTGCATTTTTTTTCCATTTTCATAGGGTATCTGCAACCTTTTTATGGAACAAAAGACCAATAATAATGTATTAAAATACCGAATAGAGCATAATGCCGCTGATTTTTATATAACCCATTATAAATATTAGGTTTATCCTGATTGTAAATCTTTTCTTTATATGAATGGTATAAAAAATGCAATATTATAGAAGTGAAATTTGTAAATATAGTAGAATCTTCTTAATTTTCAATGGACAACGACATGAGTAACCACAAATACACAAGCAAAAAATTAAAGCGAAATAGGGAAACTCTCTATCTTCCTCCTTTCCCTATTTTTCTTTTTGTGTTTTTGTGGTTAATTATTTTTTCTAATATAGCATTTGCAGAGATTGCTCCAACCACTGTTTATCTATCCGATATTAAGAGTGGTCTCTCTGTCCCTGTCCACATAGCTACAGATAAATGGGCGAATATCTATGTAACCGATCCCGGCAGGCAGCAGGTTCATAAATTTAATGCCATCGGTGACCTCAAGTTAACGATTACCGGTATTACCGCTCCACTTGGAGTAGCAGTAGATAGTCAGGGGAATATATATATAGGTGATGACAGTAATAACAATGTCTCGGTTTTTGATTCTGCCGGTAAGTTTCTTCGCAAATTAGGCTCAGGCAATGATGAGTTTATCATGCCCAATGATATTGTCATAGAGCCATCTTCAGGACGAATATATGTCACTGATTCAAAGGCAAACATAGTCAAGGTCTACAATCCTGATGGTTCTTTATCCTTTAACATCAGCGGTATTCTTTTTCCAACAGGTATTCATATAGATTCTAAGAAGGGGGAGCTTCTTATAGGTGACCTTATAAACTCTCAGGTAAAGGTCTTTGACCTCTCCGGAAATTTTCTAAGAAGTTTTGGCTCAAGTGGTGTGGGTGCTGGTCTTATTAGCAGTCTGCAGGGGCTGACTGTGGATAAGAGTGGAAGGATATATGTTGTTGATGCCCATAAGGGATGGGTTCAGGTCTTTGATTCAGCAGGGAATTACCTTTCCTTTATTGGAAGTGGTAATCTATATACACCGCTGGATGTGATGATAGACCCATACAATAGACTTATTGTCTCATCATCTTCTGATGGGAAGCTATCCATTTACGGTATTGATGGTGGTAACCTCCCATCTAATTGGAATGAAAATTACCTGCCTGATACTGATGGAGATGGGATGCCTGATGCATGGGAGGAGGCAAACGGACTCAATCCAAATCTTAATGATGCCTCCCTTGACCCTGATAATGACGGCCTTACAAATCTCAATGAGTATCTATCCGGCTCAGACCCCCACAATCCTGATACTGATGGAGATGGTTTAAAAGACGGTGTTGACCCAAGCCCGGGAATAGCTACTAATAATAAACCATCAGCAAATGCCGGTCCTGATATGACATATGACCCGGGTATTATTACTCTTAATGGAAACGGCAGCAGTGACCCAAATTCCCTGTCCCTTAAGTATACATGGACAGAGAGCGGGACGAATCCTGCAAATGTAACTCTTTCAGATAATGGGACAGTAACAGCAATTAAACCAACATTTATTGCTACAAAAGCTGGAGTTTATAAATTTACTCTCAAGGTTGCGAATAACTATTTTGAAAGTAATCCCGATGATGTTCTGATTACAATCAGGAATTTTACTCCAACAGCCTATGCAGGGTTGGACCAGACTGTCAGTGGTAATACACAGGTCAATATTAGTGGAGCAGGCAGTTTAGATGCAAATGGAGATGCACTAACATATAAGTGGACACAGGTTTCAGGCACTCAGGTGAGCCTTATTGGAGGAAGCACGAGAGACGCAAATTTTACCCCACAGAGCTCAGGGGTATATATCTTCAGGCTTATCGTGAGTGATGGTGTCAATACCAGTGCACCTGATGAGATAAACATAACAGTCAACAGTTCCAATACTGTCCCTGTGGCAGATGCAGGTGTTGACCAGGTCGTTTATTTGCCTGCTACAGTAACCTTAAACGGTAATAGAAGCAGTGATGGTGATGGAGACCCATTGACATATAGTTGGAATCTCTTATCCGGGCCAAAGGCTGTTACATTATCCAATGCCGCTAATAAAAACCCCACATGGACAACTGATACCCCGGGTATCTATACCTTTGCCCTGACTGTCTCCGATGGAAAGGATAATAGCATCTCTGATAGTGTAAATATTACTGTAAACGGCGCAAATCAGGTTCCTGTTGCAAATGCAGGCACGGATCAGAATGTAATACTCTATTCAACTGTTACCTTAGGGGGAGGGATGAGCTACGACACGGATAATTCCCCCTCTCCTCTTACATATAAATGGACACAGGTATTTGGAACAACTGTCTCTCTTAACAATTCCACCAGCATGACCCCGACATTTGTTCCAATCCACGAAGATGTGCTTAGATTTCAGCTCACCGTTAGTGATGGGCTGAATACCAGTCTATACGATGAGGTTGAGATAAAGGTAGCAGGCAGTAACATACCCCCTGTGGCTAATGCAGGGAATGACCAAACGGGTATAGTAGGCATATTTATCAAACTTAACGGAACAGGGAGTATGGATAAGGATGGGGATACGCTGACCTATCAGTGGACACAGGTGAGAGGTGCATCAGTAATACTCTCCAACATATATTCAAGAGAGCCTACCTTCACACCTTCACAACCGGGTATCTATGAATTTATGCTATTAGTGAAAGACAATATTACTTCAAGCTCCGATACAGTTATGATAACAGTTAATAGTCCGCAGAACTCCCTGCCGCTTGCCAATGCAGGAATAGACAGGATTGTGGAGGTTGATTCTACTGTCCTGCTTAATGGTGGAGGGAGTGATGCAGATGGAGACCCGCTAACCTACAGATGGCAATTTGTAAGCGGGCCTGCCTCTATTATTTTATCCAGCACTTCAGCAGCAAATCCAGCTTTTGTGCCAAAGATTATAGGAAGCTACATATTCAGGCTTACTGTAAATGATACCAAAGGGGATAGCAGTCCTGATGATGTTCAGATTTCAGTGGCTCCTAAAGGTGCCATTGTATTCAATATTAAAAATGGGAAAGACAATCTCCTTTCAGCAACCGATTTGACGATATATCCATGGGTTGACCTCTTGATTCCTAACGGGTCTGTAAATGGAAACATGGATATAGCAATTGCAGAAGAGAAGAATCCACCCCCAACACGGGTAGGAATAAAGATGATGAATACTGCAGTTGATTTTGCCCCTGATGGCGCAAAATTTAATTCAAAGGTTAAAGTAAAGATTCCATATACCCTGTCCAGATTATCTGAGGCGGGTATAAGTGACCCTAAGACACTTAAAGTATATACATATAAAAAGGAGACGCAAGTGTGGGAGGAGATTACCCCTACCAATATCAATGTAGAGAGTCAATATGTTGAATTTGAGACAGACCACTTTTCTATCTATGCACTTGGAAGCCCTGAAAAGACTGGAGGTTATGGAGATACAGGCGGGTCAGGGGGTTCAGGTGGGTCAAATGGTGGAGGTTCAGGCGGGTCAGGGGGGTCGGGTGGAACAGGTGGAACAGGTGGAACAGGCGGTGGAAATAGCAATACAGGAGGGCAGATGAGCAGTGGTTCATCTGGTGGCGGGGGCGGTGGTGGTTGTTTCATTGCCACAGCCTCATACGGCTCTTATCTCCATCCCCATGTAAAGATATTCAGGGACTTCAGAGACCAGTATCTACTTCCCTATGCTCCGGGGAGATACTTTGTAAGCACCTATTACAAATATAGTCCTCCTATTGCTGATATAATTGCAGAGCATTGGACACTGAGGGTTTTGACAAGGATTATTCTCTTTCCATTTCTGTTAATTGCCGCATTTTTTGTGAAAGCTACAGCAATACAAAAGATATTTATTATTATAATAATTGTTGCTATAATGCACAGAAAAAAAATAATGAATTATGAATTTTGAATTAAAAGATTAAGGAAATAATGAAACCACAGATAAACACAGATGAACACAGAAAAAGAATTCCTTTACAAAGAATTAACCGGGGAAATAATAGAGGCATCATATAATGTTCATAATAGTCTGGGTTGTGGGTTACTTGAAAAGGTATATGAGAATTCACTTATATGGGAGATAGAATTAATGGGGAGAAAAGTTTCTTCACAAAGAGAGTTCAAAGTAATTTATCGTAAGAAAGAGGTTGGAATATATTATGCAGATTTAGTTGTAGAGGATAAGGTGATAGTTGAAGTGAAATCGGTAGAAAGGATAGATGATATTCATCGTGCACAATTGTTAAACTATCTGAGAATATCTGGCTTAAGGGTTGGGTTGATTATAAACTTTGCCAGATCTAAATTAGAATATGAGAGATTGGTAGTTTAACCTGTGTTTATCTGTGTTCATCTGTGGTTAATGCATAATTAAGGTAATTAGAAAATGGAAATTCTTAAAGGAGGAATACACAAAAGTGAAGAACCTGTTCAGTAGGGACCAAGGAGAAAAAGTAAAAAGGAAGCCTGTCTGCCCAACAGGTAGAAAGGTATGGTTGGGGGTTACACTTGCACTTATACTTACACTTACACTTACACTTTTTAAAGCACAAGGGGCAATTGACCCGCCTCATTATGACACAAGCACGACAAGCCCATTTTATTGTAGCGACTGTCATAAAGAGAGGACAGAATCAGATGTCCCGGGACTCTGTATGAGCTGCCACAACCCTGCCGGTAGGGCAAAGGCAAAGCCATTTGCCAGAACTGACCAGTCAACAATGGGGCAGGGAGTGGTTGGAGAGGACACTAAAGGGACCACTCACAGGTTTGATTCTGAAGGCTTGAAATATGTCAAGCTGTGGAAACCAAATAATAGCACGGGAAAGATAAAGATTGCAGGGGGCTCCATGTATTCAGGTGATTTTAGCACACAAAATGAAATGGAATATGAGTTTGAGATTGTTAACCCAGGGGATGTGGGTGCGGCAACCTTTAAATACCGTTGCCGCACAAGGAGTAAGCCTCAGCCAACCAGTTCTACCAACCCATTTAATACACCCGTATGGGACCGTGATGCAGACTGGAGCGGCTGGACATCTGCTTACACTACAGCAGCAAGCGTCTCATTAAACGACTCAATCTGCGGCGGCGATAAAGGTATCTCCCTATCCTTTGAGAATGGTTCAGGGAGCCCCAACTCCTTTGATGCAGGAACCGGAGGCAGGGTTTATGTAAAACTCCTAAACCAGCCGAGTAATGACAATATGAAATTAAGAGTGATGAATAACAAAATCAACTGCTCAGTCTGCCACAATCAGCATTCTATGCAGCTTGACCGCCCCTACCTGAGGGCAGGTAATGTGGGAAATGCACTCTGCAAGCACTGCCATGATGACAGGGATAGGAGTCATTATATGCAGGAGATGGGGACTGCTGATGATGGAACTGGGGATAGTTCCAATCAGACCACACTTCAGTTGGTGGATATATCAAAGAACTGGACAGTAAACCAGTGGGTTGGAAAGCAAGTCTATTTCCAGAAGAACTTCAGGGGTGTGCAGGCGGCAGTAGATAATGAGGAAAAAAATCTTACAGGGACTTTGACCTTTACGCAGGGCTCTGCAACAGTAACGGGTGTAGGGACATTATTTTCAACAGAGATAAGCTCCCTGCAATTTATAAGGCTCTCATCATCCTCCAAATGGTATCCTGTAACATCTATAGGAACAAATACCTCATTAACCCTTTCAATACCATTTGAGGAAGCCACTGTTACGGGTAATGCCATGACTTCATCCTTCGCTGGTTTTTATCGTAAGATTACCTCCAATACTTCAAACACACTTGTTCTGGATGGCGCCTTAAATGCCAAAATTGATAATGGTCTCAGATACAGGATTGTAGATACTAATAATTACGGCAGTCATCCGGTTGGTATTAAATACTCACAGATGGATTTTGATACCCGCTTCAATTCTGATATAAAACCCCTGCCGCTTGATGACAATGGAACACCATCGGATACAAGTGATGACACTGTTCAGTGCATGACCTGCCATAGTCCGCATTTTACACATTCAGTAGGAACAGAAGGTGGTGCTGCAACATCAGGGACCACCACATCCCTTACAGATACAACAAAGAGTTGGACAGCAAATTCATTGGTAGGATACGAATTAAGGATAAGAAATGAATGGACATCGGGGACATCCAATCAGAATCCGAACTGGCGAAAGAGGAGGTTTATCACCTCAAATACAGCGAATAAAGTTGAATGGCTGGACCCACTCACCATCAGGAGTAACCCAAATGACAGTTCTGTGATGATTGACAGCCCTCCATCTGCGGGTGATGTTTATGAGATTGTTAATACCAGCGGGACCAACCTGACCAACGGAATCGGTGATGGGTATATCTTAAGAAAGCCGAATGGTTATTCAAATGGGTATATACGGAAATATCAAAATATTGATGATGATAAAGTAATCTGTAAGACCTGCCATAAATATAAAAACCATTTTGGCGATGAAACTGCCGGTGGGTATGCCAGAAGCTGCATGGATTGTCATACACCGCATAATACAACAAACAGATTCCTTTTGAGAGAGGTAATCAATAACCGTGAAGTCCGTATAAGACCGGGTGATAACTATGTAAACTCCTCCCGCACAGGCGTCTGTCAGGTCTGTCATACACAGACAAAACACTGGAGAAACGATGGGTCGGAGCCTCAGGCTCATTATGCCGAAGGGTGTCCTCAGTGCCACCAGCATGATAGTGAGGAGAGGAGCTGGATTTATATATGTAAAACATGTCATGGATACCCGCCTGTCCCAAAGGGAACTATTGTGGATAAAAAGGGTAATATACACACCAACATCAATGATTCTATTTGTACCAACACCAGTGACCCTAATTATGCCGGTCCTTGTGCTGAGTATAATACCTTCAATCAAAATATACCTCATTCATCCTACCGTATTGAGGATTACGATGGCGGAGGCGGCGCACATCTTGTCCATGTGGTTGGGGCATTACAACAATTTGAATGTAAAATCTGCCACGGACATATGGGTTATGGGAATGAGCATGGCGGCAGTGTGGGCAGAAAAACCCCGGACAGAAACAATATTACCTTTAATTTCCAGCTTGATTACAGTTTCAACGAGCGATTAGAGACAAAACTTGGGTATCAGACAATAGACCCGCCTGTCTATCCGAAAATGATGGGTGTAGAGGTGGGGACATCGGCTACTTATATGAATCGTGCCGATGCCACAAATGGTTATGGACCCGGGAAAAAGCATATTGGTTCTGGTGCTACAAGTAACGGTGGGAACAACGAAGATGCTACTACACCGAGTATACTTGGCAGGGCGGTTACTTCTTCTGACCCGCCAGAATGTTATGTAGGATGTCATAATCCGAGGAGGCTCTATATGCAGACTGAGCCTGAGTCTGATATGGTAGATACGGTGGGCTCAGGAAGAGTGGATCCGATAGAGAACGCTCAGAGAGAAGCCGATCCAACATATGGCGATTCTGGTTACGGAAACAAATTTAACTGGACATGGTATTTTAATTCATCCGGAGTGCAGGGAGGGGCAGGAGGATTACCGAGGGATGAGAACCCTGATGTGCCATGTGCAAAATGTCATGACGCTCAGGGGACCCTTGTGCAGGGGAATGAGGATAGTCCATCTAAATATAAAGGCGTCAATTATATATCAGCCCATCCGCCAGACCCAACTAAACGGACCGACTGCCTTGTCTGCCATGATTATAATAATTCAACAAAACCGCATAAAAAGGGGACACCCTATCTGAATAATAAAGATGGCGGTGCATCTATTGAATTTGATATTACAAATCCATCATCCCTTGAGCCATTCTGTCTCTCCTGCCATGATAGTAATGGCGCTACTGATGGCAATACTGCTACAGGAAATCCAAAGAGACCCTTCAGTAAAGAGACAGATGTATCCAATGAGGTTCCAGATGTAAAAGTAAGGTGGACAGGTGCTGCACACTCTGCAAATATCTCCTGTTTCGGGGATGGAGTGTCTAATGGCTGTCACGGCAATCCGCACGGCTCTGGAAAACGGGCACTCCTTGCACCGTATAGTGAATCAGTAGGTGAAGACCAGAAATACTTCTGCTTCAACTGTCATGGAAATAATCGTGACAGACTTGTCCTTGCACCGAATATACAGGACCAGATAGAGAAAAGGTCAGTTATCTATGGGAGTGATGGAAATCAATATCGTTGTATTTTAAGCCATACATCGGCAGCAAGTAATAAACCTATAACAGGGGCAAGCTGGGCGACTTATTGGGTGGCAACAGGTGTAGCAACAGGAAGTGATAACTGGGTTAGCGGAAAAAATTATACAGGTGGCAGCGGTCATCCGATACCTGCTGCCGGTGAGCCGTGGCTCCACAAGCGGAAAGAGTCCATAATCGTGTCTAATAGGCATTCAGAATGTATTGACTGCCATGACCCTATGGGTGATAGGAGCACCCACAGGCTGCATTCGCGGAGATATGTGGATATAGATGGAAACCCATGGAATCCTAATAAAAATTCAGTGGCATCAACACATCCTATGTGGGGAGGGGATTCAACTACAAACTATGTCCGACAGCCATATGTATATGAAGTGTGCTTCCGCTGTCATGGACCAAATTATGGAACATTCTTTAAAGATTATATGCCTTTCCCTCAAGTTGCAAAAGACAGGGTCGGGATGGATGGGCATTTCAGTGACAAGAGGAAGGAGTTTGACCCTCGGTCTAACCAGTTTGCAGATTATCCCGCAAGCGGGAACCTCGGCGCAAATACAGCCTATCATCCTGTAGCTGCCCCGGGCAGAAATGCAACAGACCCGCTTTACAGACAATTACAGGAGGCATTTGATTTAACATCTGCGAATGATTTAAAGTCACTCACTATCCAGTGTCCGGACTGCCATAATAATAATGTGTTGGGAACTGCTTCCACAGGCTTAAGGGGACCTGTAACCTACTCCAACCGTCGTATTACTGATAAAACACCTGCGATTGTAAATACTCCCAATACCTTCAGTAATACAGATAACAGGCAGGATGACAATAGGATAGGGCCACATGGCTCAACAAACAGAAGAATCTTAAGGGCGCCTTATAATACCAATGTTTATAACACAAGAACGGAAAGAGGCAGTTATGGAACGGTAGGGGCAACATTTGGCAGCGGCGGTGCGAGAGATAACTTACAACTCTGTTTCCTCTGTCATAAAGAGTCTGTTTTATTAGAAACGGATGGCGGGGCAGCAGGGACAAACTTTGGAGGCACAGGTAATGGGTGGTGGACGGCAAACCTCCATGCAGAACATCTTTCTGCGTCAACTTACTCAGGCAGTGAAGGGGGACAGGCTGTCTGCCATGAGTGTCATCATAATGTCCATAGCAATGTAGAGGCACAGAATACCATTTATGGAGATGGGCTCGGCGGTATGCTCCCGCCTGATAATGAGGATGGAATCCTTGATGGCGTCTCATCCACACATCTATTGAACTTTGCCCCTTCAGTTCAGGGTGCTACTGCACTCAAGCCGAGGTGGTATTACGACGGACAGTATTACAGATGTGATATGTATTGTCACGGTGCGAATATGAATTATTGCTGGTATAAACATGGACAGGCAGGAAGCATATCACAGTGGTGTGAGGATGACTAAATTTAGCAATGAGCAATGAGTGCTAAGCGATGAGTAAAAACTTATTGCTAATCACACATTATGAAATTATGATTCGCAATTTATTATTTACATTGCTCATTGCTCATTGCTTATCACTCATTGCTTATGCAAGTGAGATGGTTCTTATACCGGAGGGTAAGTTTATAATGGGAAGTCGTGGAGACGGCGGAGATGAAGGTGTCTTAGGGGTGGATGTTGGGGTTGACCAGATTCCGCAAAGGGAGGTCTTCTTGAAGGCTTTTTATATGGACAAATATGAGGTTACTGTCCAAGAGTATAAGGAGTTTGCAAAGGCAACAGGTCATCCCCTTCCCGGTCTTTTGACAGGTGAAGACAACCCCCTAACCCCCTTTATTAAGGGGGAATTTAATGTGAAGGAGTGGGCAGTTAAATATCCTCCCATAGAGGATGATTTTCCAATCAATGATGTAACTTATATGGATGCGGAGGCTTATTGTTCATGGGCAGGTAAAAGGCTGCCTACTGAAGAGGAATGGGAGAAGGCTGCGAGGGGGAAAGATGGGAGGTTATACCCATGGGGAAATGATAAAACAATTGGAAAGGCGAATACAATAGAGTGGTCAAAGGAAAAGGTGGCAGCGGTTGCTGTCGGGAGTTTTCCGACAGATATAAGCCCTTATGGAGTTTACGATATGGCTGGAAATATCATGGAATGGACATCTTCATGGTATGAGGCATATCCGGGGAGCAAACTAAAACGAGCACAATTTGGAAAAAAGTATAAGGTGATGAAAGGCGGGGCATGGATGGGACCAATGACACCCTTTGCACGGGGAGCACATCGGTATGCAGCAGGTGTTACAGAGAGAAACCATCATCCCCATTTTGGATTTAGATGTGCAAAGGATATATAAAATTAGCCACGGAGACACGGAGGCACAGAGTTTTTAAAAGCGGTTTACACGGTTTGAACAGTTTAAACGGTTTAATCTGGTTTATATCTCTGTGTCTCTGTGACTCTGTGGCAAGAAAGGGTGAAATTATGATTCGTAAATTATTACTTAAAACAGTGTCAGTGAATAGTGTCAGTGACAGGAAAAAAATACTAACATTGATACTTACACTTACACTTACACTGACACTGTCACTTGCATCAGCAAGTGATATGCTCCTCATCCCTGCCGGAGAATTTATTATGGGGAGCGGGGCTGTTCAGGGAACAGACCCTTACACTGACACTCACACTTTTAAAGAGGGGATTGACTATGGAGTGGATGAGATTCCACAGAGGAAGGTTTTTGTCAAAGACTTTTATATTGACAGATTTGAAGTAACAAATGCCGAATACAAAGAATATCTTAAATATCTCATTAAGAACAGGGTGAGGCTTCCATTTTATGAGGATATAGGTATCCCTATCCCGGAGGATTGGAGATATCTAAGAAGCAGTGTCAAAGAGTCAGAGAGTCAAAGTGTCAAAGTAAAAAATACTGATACTGACACTGACACTTATACTTTTAAAGAAGGCATGGAATATCATCCTGTAAGTGATGTGGATTGGTATATGGCAAATAGTTATTGTCAATGGAAAGGCAAGAGATTACCTACAGAAAATGAGTGGGAGAAGGCTGCAAGGGGGACAGACGGCAGGCTCTATCCATGGGGGAATGAAGAGAATAAAGGATATGCGAATACCAGAAAAAGCAGTGTCAAAGAGTCAGAGAGTCAAAGTGTCAAAGTAAAAAATACTGACACTGACACTAACACTGACACTGGCACTGTGGCGGCAGGCTTTTTTAAAAAAGATGTTAGTCCTTATGGTGTCCATGATATGGGGGGGAATGTGGCTGAATGGACATCATCTTTATATCGTCCATATCCGGGAAGTCCTGTGGCAGAAAGAGAGGCATTTAAGAGAGAGTTCTATGTTGTCAGGGGCGGGTCCTATTTAATTAATGCCCATGAATCGGCAAGGGCATCGGCGAGATACTATATGCTCCCGACCCGTATGCCAAGGGCAGCAGATGCCTGGCATGGTGACGGGATGGTGGGGTTCAGATGTGCAAAAGATAAAGAATAGTATCAAAGTGTCAGAGTATCAGAGTGTCAGAGTTTTTTACTTTGACACTATATAAAAGTGTCAGAGGTAATATGGAAGAGAAAAAGGGTTACAAAAAACTGAGGGTATGGGAAAAGGCACATCAACTTGCAATGGAAATTTATAATACTACTAAAATATTTCCAAAAGAAGAGTTGTATGGATTAACTTCACAGATTAGAAGAGCAGCGTTTTCAGTTCCTTTAAATATAGTAGAGGGACATGCAAGTATTAGCAAGAAAGAATTTTTGAATTTTCTTAATATGGCAAATAGGTCCCTTGTTGAGACAGAATATCTGTTAGAGATAGTGAGAGAATTAAGCTTTTTAAATGAACCCGAGTATCAAAGGTTAGAGAAAATACGCAGTGAAGTTGCAGTTATATTAAACGCTTTTCGAAAAAGTATCAAACTTTGATACTTTGACACTCTGACACTTTGACACTTTAAAACTTATGATTCGCAAATTGCTGCAAATATTACTATTTACACTGACACTGACACTGTCACTTTCCCCTGTGTTTGCTACGATCTCTACTGTTGACTCACAGGGTGGTGCGTATAGCTCTATTAAGCTCCAATCTGATGGTAAGCCTGCGGTTGCCTACTTTGACCATAAAACCGGGGAGTTGAGGTATTCTTACTGGACAGCGAATGGGACAGTGAATCAATGGATTCGCACTGTCGTGGAAGAAAAAGGTGTAACAGGGTATGTCTCCCTATGGTTAGGCAGCGGAAATAAGCCCTACATAAGCTACTATCACAACATAAGTAAGAATAACAGCACAGGCTCAGATATAAACGGTAAATACGGCAACCACATGGTAGGTGCACTCAAATATGCCTATTGTTCTACTACAACCTGTCTTACACCTGAGGACTGGACAAAGGTAACTGTGGCAGAGATTGGTCAATCACAAAACGGGCATACTGGAGGGTTTACATCCCTTGCCTTTGATTCGTCAGGAAATCCGAGGATAGCCTATTATGACTTTTCTCATAAGATAGATGCCAATGACATAAAGAAAGGTGCATTAAAACTTGCCTATTGTGACAGTAATTGCAGCAGTAGTAGTAGCTGGTCAATAAGCACAGTTGATACTGATGGCGGCAGGTCTGCCTCTATGGTTATAAATTCCAGCAATAAGGTGATGTTCAGCTATGATGCTGATGAAGTGCAGACAGTAAGGTATGCGGAAGGCTCACCCCCATTTTCATCATGGACTAAAGCGGATATAGATACAATTGTAAACACGAGTAATTTATTCAGGGATACATCAATAGCAATTCATCCAACCACGGGGAAGCCGAGGCTTATATATCAATATCAAGGGCAGGCTGACTATGGAACAGGCGGTACTTGTAGTTCTTGTACCCGGTCTGTCAGCGATCGATATTATGGTTACAATACTCCCGGGATTATAACCCGTCGTGATGCATACTATGCCTATTGTGATGCTGCTGATTGCACAGTTTCTACAAACTGGACAAAAAATGTTGTTTTAGAGAGTAATGAGAGATATTTGAGGGGATATACATCTTCAATTAAGGTTGGGAGTGACGGTCCAAAGATTGCGTATCATTACTGGGGGCATAGGGCAAATAGTGCTTATTCTATTGGGCTTACTCAGAACCTCCAATATGTTAACTGTACTACCGCGAATTGTTCAAGTAAGAACATCTCCACTATTGATTCAACAGAGAACACAGGGCTTTATTCTTCCATTGCACTTGATTCCTCTAACAATCCTTTGATTTCTTATTACGATTATGATTCAAACCAATTAAAGCTTTACCATCCGACAAACTCTTATACTGATGCTGGTATTACAGCAGATACCCGTGCAAGCGATACATCCAATGGAGGCACAGGACTACAGAGTGGGGATAGCTTCAAAATCCTCTTTTCAGGTGCTACTAATGGAGCAGCATGCTCTATTACTACTGCTAATATAGACAGTATCCTCAAACTCTCAAATGGTCATTCCTGGGTATGCTCGGGGAGCAGTATAACAGCTACATGGAGTAACACCTACAATACAAACGATACACTAACAATCACGGTTACTTCCGGCACAGGTGGCTGTGTGCCTACAGTGGAGGTTGGGGATAGGGTATCTCTGAATGGAACCTGTATATTAGATGGGAGTGGTAATCCTATTATTTTACAGACAGAGATAAGGGGTAGCACCGGAGTCAAGGTTCCAACCGGCGCTGTAGCATATTGGAAGATGGATGAAGGTGCGAAGCTTACTGCCTGGGACAGTGTAGGTCCACATAATGCATCTTTGAACAATGGTGTTACATGGACAACAGGTCTTAGTGGCTCTGGACTCTCTCTTGATGGCAGTGATGACTATCTGATTGTCCCCGGAAACCCTGTTGATTTAGATATTAAAGGGGGGAAGATTACCATTGAGGCATGGCTCAAGCCGAATAATTTATTTAGCACAAATTATACTGTCCTCAGTAAAGAGAATAGTTATGCAATGACATCAAATGGTCAGTGTGCCATAGAAACATCCGATACAGGAACAACATGGGCATGGTATGGGGGAGCGAGTATGAGCAGATTGCAAAGAAATTATTCAGGAAATAAGGATATATGGAGACAGGTTGTCTGCACATACGATGGAACAACACAGAAGGTTTATATAGATGGCATCTTTGATGGAAGTCTATCACGGACAGGAACTGTAAGCGCCTCAAATTATCCTTTTGTAATGGGGAGGAGGGAACTGTCAACATGGCCTACGAACAGAGGATATGATAGTAATGGTTGTCCTGGTACCGTCAGCGGTTGCAGTGGTGAAAACTACTGGGGGACAAATTATTACAATGGGAAAATGGATGAGGTTGTTATATATAATACTGCACTTTCACAGACTGAAATTTTAAATCGTTTCAGCTCATTACCTGCCCAGTTTGAGAGGGCAGATGCAAATGATACATCTATGAGTGGCTATGGGCTTCAGGCAGGGGATACTATAGCAATAAGGTTCACGAATGAGACAAATGCCCCTACAATAAATGCAGGAAATATAAATACAGTCCTCTCAGTTACTGGAAAGACATGGAAGGATGGGAGTGGAAATATAGGTAGTGCAGTATGGAGTCAAACAAGATTCACTAATGATACACTATTAATCACATTAAGCACAGCAACCAGTGCCCCCACAGTTGCAACAGGAGATATAATAACCCTATCGGGAGGAATAATAAAAGAGAAAACCGGGATCAACTCTATTACAGGCTCCACTAAAATCAGGGGAAGTTATGATTTGAATGGTGCTGTTGCATACTGGAATCTTGACGAGAGCAGCGGGGATCCATCAGACAGTGTCGGGCAGTATAATACCGGGACACTTGCTTGTGTTGGTACGGGTTGCACTAATCCAACCTATGCCGCAGGTAAATATGGCAATGCTATGACATTTGCCAGCGCCTCATCTCAATATGTTTCTGTCTCAAACTACCCTGATTTAAACCCATCTACCTCTATCACAGTAGAGGCATGGGTTAGCCTTAGTGATACAGGGGCTGAGCATGTTATATTATCAAAGAATAATCAGTATCTTCTTAGATATTCTACAAACAACAAATTCTCCTTTTATTTGTATGATGGGACCGATTGGGAACCAGGTGTTCATAGCGCTACATTACCAAGCTCCAATACATGGTATCATGTTGTAGGAACATGGGATGGGACAAATCAAAAAATTTATGTAAATGGAGTATTGGAAAATACTGTTACCCATAACTTCACGTCTGCCTCTACTACAAATGCAGTAGAAATTGGAAAATGGTCTGCATATATGAACGGTCTTATTGACGAAGTTGTGATTTACAATCGTGCCATTACGGATGATGAGGTTCGGAAGCGGAATAGTTCAAGGCTTAAGACTGCTGTGGCTAAAGATGCCTCAGGCTTATCAGGTATTCAGGCGGGGGATAAGGTTATAATTACATTTGATGCACCCACAGGCGCCACTTCAATAACAAGCGCCAATATAGGTACCGCCCTATCCCTCTCCAGCAGTCATTCATGGAAGGATGGTGCTGGAAATATAGGAAGTGCTGTATGGAGCACAACAACCTATACAAATGATACACTTACAATAACTTTAAGTACAGGGACAAGTGTTCCAACTGTTGCTGTCGGGGATACGATTACACTCGGTACCACAATAAAAGATACATTTAATAGAACAATAACAGGCTCGCTAACTATAGGTGGAACATTCGGGACTGCACTTCCATCCGGGAGTGTAGCATACTATAACTTTGATGAGCAGAGTGGAGGGACAGCACACGATTCAATAGGAAACAATCATGGAACGCTAAATAATTCCTTCTGGAAGACTGAGCGGCTCTTCAAGGGACTCTACTTTGATGGCAGCAGATATGTTGATGTCCCGGATAGTTCTGACTTTGACCTCTCATCCTATACAATAGATGCGTGGGTGAAGGTGCCTGATGGATTAACTACTACTACCCAATACAGACAAATTATCTCACAGGATGATGGTGCAAACTACTGGAGGATGAGGCTGAATAATAACACACTTGAGCTCTGTGACAGCAGGCTCACAATGAGCGACTCAACTACATGCTTTAAAACAGCCACAACTATTAATGATGGAGAATGGCATCATGTAGCAGTTGTCCGGGATGGGACAAATAATCAGGTTTTACTATATATAGATGGTGTCCCCCTCGCAACAGATAATACTACAGGTGGAGGGACCGCCCACAATATCTCGGCTGCGGTTCAGCTCGGCAGGAAATATGATAGCACAGGATATTTTTATGGAATGATAGATGAGGTTGTCCTCTATAACAGGGCACTAACGGCTACGGATATACAGAGTAGATACCGTGCACCATTAAAATCAGCCTTCACAAGTGATATATACTTTAATTCAGGAAAACAGGCAGGTGATAAGGTTATTATCAGGTTCCATGGGAAGACGAATGGCTCTACTCCTGCGATTGATGCTACCAATATCAATACAATCCTTCAACTCTCAAGCGGTTCATGGAAAGATGGTGCAAATCAGATTGGCAGTGCGGTATGGTCAACATATAAATGGACAAATGATACATTAACCATAACATTGAGTGCAGGAACAAGCGCCCCTACAATAGCATCAGGTGCTACCATAACAGTGAATGGGACATATATAAAAGACACATTTAATAATGCCATATCCGATTCAATAACATTAAGTAAAGACTTTGACTTTAACCTGCCAGAGGGTGCAGTGGCGTACTATAAGATGGAGAATAATAATGACAGCTTTGGCACGAATAATATAACAACTAACACTGGCACAGGAGGTGCATGTAAGTTTGGCAATTGCTACACCTATGGTGCAAATCAATATGCCTCTATTACTAACTCCTACACTCTAAACCCTGAGAGGATTACAGTAGAGGCATGGGTTAATCCCGGCACCTCAACTGCAACATGGGCTACCGGAAATGCATACTTCTTCTATGGAGCCAATTCTGTTCAGTTCTATGGTGCAGCCGGTGCAGCCACAGTTCGTTTCAGTGTATATGTAAATGGTGCATGGACGAATATGAATTATACGCCCTCAAGTATCTCCGGATGGCATCACTATGTTGGGACATATGATGGTGCAAACTTAAGACTCTATATGGATGGTGTGGCAGTGGGGACCCCTGTTACATTATCGGGAGTTATAAATCAATTTGATACTGGCACTTTCTACCTTACTCAACCTGCAACCGCAAATAATCCATCTGTTTCTATAGATGATGTCGCTGTCTATAACCGTGCATTGACAGCAGAAGAGGTTCTTGGCCGTTATGGAGATTATACAGTTACTGCCATTGCAAGGGATACATCTGGAGGAGGACCTGGTATTCAGGCAGGGGATACAGTTACATTCAAGTTCTCAGGACCAACAAATGGTGCTGTTATTGATGCTGCCAATATAGATAATGCCCTTGCCATTTATGAGCTAAACACATGGAAGGATGGGAGTGGGAATATAGGGAGTGCAGTATGGAGTTCTCCTACCTATTCAAACGATACACTGACAATTACATTAAGCACAGGGACGAGTGTCCCCACTGTTGCACCACTGAATAATATTACAATAGGCTCGCCAATAGGCTCAAAATACAGGGCATTCACAAAGAGTGCAAAAATCGGAGGATTATTTGGGGATAATCTTCCTGCTTCGGGTAACAAGGTAGTCTACTATAACTTTAATGAGCAGAATGGAACTACTGCCTATGATTCAATTGGAAGCAATCATGGGACGCTAAATAATTCCTTCTGGAGGACGGAGCAGACATTCAAAGGACTTTATTTTGATGGCAGCAGATATGTTGATATTCCTGATAGTGATGATTTTAACCTCTCATCTTATACAATAGATGCATGGGTGAAGGTGCCAGATGGCTTGACTACAGGCATTAGACAAATTATCTCACAGGATAATGGAACGAGCTACTGGAGGATGAGGCTAAATAATAACACACTTGAGCTTTGTGACAGCAGGCTCACAAGTCCGTGTAATAATACAGCCACAACTATTAATGATGGAGAATGGCATCATATAGCAGTTGTTCGTGATGATGCATTGGATAAGGTTTTATTTTATATAGATGGTGTGAATATCTGGACAGTCTCATCACTTACAGAAACAGGGACACATGCTATAAATGCTAATATTCAAATAGGCAGGAAGTATAATGGCACAGAATATTTTTATGGAATGATAGATGAGGTTGTCCTCTATAACAGGGTGCTGACAGATGCAGAAATACAGACCAGATACCGTGCCCCTGTAAAATCTGCCTTCACAAGTGATTCATATTTTAGCTCAGGAATAGTCTCAGGGAAAGATAAGGTTGTTATAAGATTCCATGGAAAGACGAATGTGGCGACGGCAATAGATAGCACTAATATCAATACAATTCTTCCAATAACAGGAAAGACGACAGGATGGGGAACTGTCCAGGGTGCAGTATGGTCAACATATCCTACTGGTGGAACTATGACAAATAATACACTGACCATAACATTAGGCACAGGGGCAACAATAGCAAAGGGGGATACAATAACAACAAACGGCACATATATCAAAGATTTATATCTCAATTCCATATCCGATTTAATAACATTGAGCGGAGATTTTAACCTTAATCTGCCTGAAGGTGCAGGAGCATACTGGAGATTTGATGAGACTACCGGGACTACTGCATCCGACAGTTTCAATGGTAATAGCGGGACACTTATAAATTCCACATGGACTACTGGAAAAATCAATAATGCCCTCCAGTTTGGTGGACCCTTGACTTATACTAAACTTTCAGCAGGCACAGCCACTGCCATCAGCACCAGTGCTAATTATAGACTGAATGGACCACAAGATGGTCAGGGGAGTACCGTTGGAACTTGCACCTCCACTACCAGTACCTGTTATACCTGGCGTGCTAATACCGCTGTTAACAATGAGTGGTGGCAGGTAAACTTCGGAAGTTCTCAAACAATTTCAAGGGTAAAAGTGTATGCATATACAACAGGCACAACTGCAACTTATAAAGTGCAGACATCACCAGATGGCTCAACATGGACAGATAGGGGGAGCACAACAACGAACGGATGGACTACTTTTGATTTCTCTCCGATAACATCGCAATATGTCCGGGTGTATGAGACCGCTAATGCCGGCGATGGCTTTCTCTATATATCAGAAGTAGAGGTTTATAATGATAATAGTGGTAATAATTATGCTCAAGTCAATAACTCCTACTCCCTGAACCCTGAAAGGCTCACAGTAGAGGCGTGGGCAAAGAGTGGTGCAGCTTCATGGAATGTTACTGATGCACTTGTAACTAAGGCTTCTGCTTACAAACTCTCTACAACTTCCGGTTCCAAAAATATGTCCTTCTACATATATGCAGGCGGGGCATGGCGGGGTCCTGCTACATTTACTGCTGATGGGAGCTTTGACATCACACAGTGGCACCATTATGCAGGGACCTATGATGGGGCAAATTTAAAAATTTATGTTGATGGTGTGCTTAAGAATACTACTGCCTATACAGGAGTGATAAATATCACTGATACAACGGGTCTTTACATAGGCAGTGATAATGGAACAACAAACTATTTGAATGCCAATATAGATGAGGTTGCAATTTATAACCGTGCATTGACATTAGAAGAGGTGATTGGTCGTTACGGAGATTATAGCCCAATTACAGCCTTTGCAAATGACCCTGCACCTGATGTTTCGGGTATTCAGGCTGGGGATACAGTTGAAATAAGGTTCCCTGGACCAACAAATGGCGCTTTCATTGATGCAAGTAATATAGATAATTTCCTTACCCTATCAAATACCCATTCATGGAAGGATGGGAGTCTTGCAATAGGTAGTGCAGTATGGAGCACAAGGGTATATGAGAATGATACATTGACAATTACATTAAGTGCAACTACAAGTGCACCTACTGTTGCACCACAGGATACAATCTCAATAGGCGGTGCCGGAGAGATAAATGCGAAATACAGGGCAGCCGCATGGAACCCGAAAATCAGCGGGACATTTGGAGAGCCGTTACCCGGGACACCCGCAGCATTTTGGAAGATGGATGAGAATACCGGCAATATTGCCTTTGACACTGTAGGGACGAATGATGGAACCCTTTCTGGCACAACTATCCCGGCATGGGGGACAGGCTTCTTCAACTATGGGCTGGACTTTAACAGCAGCACTGCCTATATGAATGTCGGTAGTATAATATTAATTGGTGATTGGTCTATAGAGGGATGGTTCAAGTATCCTCTACCTATTGTTACAGGTACATATAATTCTCTTACAGGAGACCGCCGTGTTGTAGTCCAGAGAACAACAATGAAACTTGGGACATATAATGGTGCATTTGTTGATCTGGATACTCCTTATTTGATGAGTGGACTCGTATCAGGCTGGCATCATATTGCAGCAGTAGGTGATTCTACTGTTGGTGGATGTTCGCCCTTGCCCGACGGATGTACAAAGTTTTATATTGATAGTGTCCTTGTAGGAACAGCAAATTATAAGACCACTGCTGCATTGACGACTATAGGTAATACAACTGCAGGTAATGAGCAGTTCGGTCTTATAGATGAGCTCGCTGTTTACTCAAGCGCCCTCACAGCAGATGAGGTAGCCTCCCGCTATCTTGTCTTCTTTAAGGAAATCTATGCAAAAGATACGAGTAATGGTGGTGCTAATGTCCAGAATGGGGACCAGGTCATTGTCAGATTTGATGGACCTACAGGTGCAACATTTATAGATGGTAATAATATAGCTAATGCCCTGCAGTTATCTGCCGGCAGTTGGGGGACTATAACCTCTGCTAACTGGAGCACAACATATAAGACAAATGACACATTAACCATTACCCTTCAAACCAGCGCCACGATTACAACAAGTCCAAGGATTACAATTACACTCGGAACTATAATCAAGGATGCTTATGGCAAAGATATAACCGGCTCTATGCAAATCGGAGGAGACTTCGGGACAAATCTACCTGATGGTGCTGTTGGTTACTGGAAATTTGATGATGGGACGAGCGGTAGTACTCCTGCTACTGCCTATGACAGTTTCAATGATAACAATGGGACACTTACGAATACACCCACATGGACAACAGCAGGAAGATTTAATAATGCCCTATCTTTTACAGGCGGAACCACGACTGATGCGGATTATGTGGTAGTGAGCAATGCTACTGTCCTTAATCCGGGGAAGCTCACTGTAGAGGCATGGGCAAAAAGTGGTGTGGCTTCATGGAATGTTACTGATGCACTTGTAACTAAGTCGTCTGCTTATAAACTTTCCACAACTTCCGGTTCCAAAACCGTGTCATTTTCTGTATATGCAGGCGGGGCATGGCGGAGCGTGAGCTACACACCTTCCAGTATCTCCGAATGGCATCACTATGCCGGGACATATGACGGGACGAATATAAAAATCTATGTGGATGGATCTCTTAAAAATACGACTGCATATACCGGAAGTGTAAACACCACTGATACCGGTAATCTTTTCATAGGATATAATGGCGGGTCGGCATACCTGAGTGCTGATATAGATGAGGTTGTCCTCTATAATAGGGCATTAGATGCAGCAGAGATTCGCACCCGTTACGGTGCAGGGTTTGCAAGTGCAGTTGCAGATGATAACTCCAATAAGGGTCCAAATATTCAGGCAAACGACAGGGTAATCATAACATTTACTGGAGCGACAAATGGTCCAACAATAAATGCAGGGAATATAAATACAATCCTGCCAGTAACAAGTAATCATTCATGGCTTGATGGAGTCTTGAATTTAGGTACTCCTGCACCGACATGGAGTCAGACTACTTATCCAAATGATACACTGACAATAACCTTAAGTGGACCAGCTACCTATACTGCCACATCACCAACAAAACCAGCAGTTGTAGTAGGTGATACAATTACAATTAATGGAACAATAACTGATTCATCAAGCAGAGTGATAAGAGATAATGTAGCGATTACAGGTGATTTTGGCGTCTCCTCTACAGCGACAATGAGCAGTGCATTAGCAAGTGATAGTTCAGGCAAGGGTCCAAATATTCAGGCAGGCGACAGGGTAGTTATAACATTTGCTGGAGCTACAAATACCCCGGCAATAGACGCTACCAATATAAATACAATCCTGCCGCTCAATAATGGTCATTCATGGCGTGATAGTAGTGGGAATATAGGGGGTGCAGTTTGGACTACCAATGCTATACTGACAATAACATTAAGCGGCTCAGCTAACTATGTCAATCCGGACACACTAAAGCCGACAGTTGTAGCAGGTGATACGATTACAATTGACGGCACAATAACTGATTCAACAGGCAAGGCGATAATCAGCAGTAGAGCAATTACAGGCGATTTTGGCGTCTCCTCTACAGCGACAATGAGCAGTGCATTAGCAAGTGATAGTTCAGGCAAGGGTCCAAATATTCAGTCAGGCGACAGGGTAGTTATCAAATTCAATGGCTCAACAATTGCCCCTGTGATAGATGCGACCAATATAAATACAATCCTGCCGCTGCCATTAATCGGGCTCTATCGCAAACCCATTACTATTACGGGTTCAACCGCTGGAGTGCAGACAAACTATCAAGTATTAGTTACAGTAGATACGCAAAGCCTGATTACTGCAGGCAAGATGCAGTCCACAGGTGCTGATATTCGTTTTACAAATGCATCCGGCACATTGCTTTCTTACTGGATAGAATCAGGTATAAATACCACATCAACAAGAATATGGGTAAAGGTGGATTCCATCCCCGCCTCACCCTCCACTGCCACTATTTATATGTATTATGGAAACTCAACAGCAAGTGCGGTGAGTAATGGGGATAATGTATTTGAGTTTTTTGATGATTTTACCGGTACGACAATCAATACAGCAAAGTGGATAGAAACAGATAGTGCGAGCAATTATATTACTCAAAATGGCCAGATTACTATTGCGAACGGCACAGGAGCGTGGACAACTACAGGAATGTTCACTCAGAATAACTTTGCGAGAGGGAATAAAGAAGTGTGGTATAAATTTAAACCAGTGTGCACGACAGGTACGACTTATCGTGTAACTACGATGCTGGGGTGGAAGGATACGACAGCAGGTGTAAATTATACTGGTATGCCTCATGCATTTTATTGGTATCGCACGACAACTGCAAATACGGAAAGTTTTCAGGTGTACGAAAATGGCACAAGTCGGGGCGATGTGGCGGCTGGGTCCCCGGATTTCACCTGTGGAACGCAATATTGGGGAAAAGTTGCGTTGAAATCAACGGGCGCAGATTACTATACAAGCACCGATGGAACAAATTGGACCTTGCGGTATACAGGGACTGCTTTAACCACGACCCCTCTCAAGGTAGGATTTACGCATTATCAGGGAGGTACTAATTATCTTGATGATGTATTCATCAGGCAATATGCCTCGTCTGAGCCGTCAGTAGGCGCCCCCGGAACAGAGGAAAGCGGAACAAAGACATGGCTTGATGGTAATGGAGTGCTGGGAGGCACTGGAACTGCAGTCTGGAGTCAGACTACAAATCTTAATGATACACTGACAATAACATTAAGTGGTTCAGCTAACTATGTCAATCCGGACACACTAAAGCCGACAGTTGTAGTAGGTGATACTATTACAATTGACGGCACAATAACTGATCCATCAGGCAAGGCGATAATCAGTAGTATAGTGATTGGAGGCAGCTTCGGTACCGCCTCTTCAGTAATACCGAACACTGCAGTCGCAAATGATACATCCAATTGGGGACCAAATATTCAGGCAAATGACACGGTAACAATTACATTCAGTGGGGCGACGAATGCACCTACAATAGATGCAACCAATATAGATACAGTCCTGCTGGTATCCGGTAAGACATGGAAAGATGGTAATGGGGCAATAGGGGGGGCAGTTTGGAACACATCGAGCCAACTTATAATAACATTAGCCGGACCGGCTACACAGCAGCTTGCGACGCCGACACGCTCTAATATTGTAGTGGGAGATACGATTGTGATAGATGGGACTATAACAGATACATCAAGCGGACTGATAATAGCCGGTATATCAATTACAAATAGCTTTGGTACCACATCGGGCACGGTAATAAGCAGTGCCAATGCCTTTGATGATAACGGTAAGTATGGGATTAATGCAGGGGATAAAGTTACTATTACTTTCAATGGACAGATAGGTAGGACTGGTGATACCCCTCCAACAATAAATGCAGGGAATATAAATACGGTCCTCGCAGTATCAGGAAAGACATGGCTTGACGGCGCTGGTGCATTAGGCGGCACCGGCGAGGGTGTGTGGACGACAGATGTCTATCAGAATGATACACTGACTATAACTTTAAGTAATACTACCTCTGCCCCGACTGTAGCAGTTGGAGATACAATTACACTTGGCGGCGGTGTTATAACAGATAAATATAGGACTGCGATAAGCTCTTCCCTGGCGATTACAGGAGATTTTGGAAAGCCACTTAGTGCAAAGGCGGAGTGGAAGTTTGAAAGTAATGGTAATGACTCTATTAGTGGAAGTTATAATGGGACAGTTACCGGAACTTATCCAACAGGTAGATTTAGTAATGGGGTGTTATTTGATGCAAGCGGTGAATATAATAACATAACCCAGTATACCCTTACATCCAACTGGACTATAGAGGGATGGTTTAAATGGCCTTTAACTGTACCTGTATCGGGTCAACAGAAAAATACTCTAATATCGTCCAATTCAACATCAAATGAGAACCAGATAATAATAGAGAATTCGACAAAATATCTTGGAACATCTTATGGGAATAATTATTACTATGTTCCAAATTACAATCTGAGCAATCTTACCACAGGGTGGCATCATGTAGCAGCAGTTGGGACAGGTGGAAGCGGGACAGGTGGGACAACACAGTTCTACATAGATGGGGTATCGGTTGGCACAGCATCATATAAATCTGAATCAAACATAAAGTATCTTGGGAACAGCTACGATGGCAACAGACCTATGGGTAATACTATTGATAATATAGTAGTATATAATACAACACTTGATGCTGCTACTATAATGAATCGTTATGGTTCATGGCCGAGAAGCGCCTTTGCCTACGGCACAGCAGGTGATTACGCAGGGATAACTACAGGCGACCAGGTGGTAATAAATTTTGACAGGGCAACGGAGGGGAACACAATAAACTCATCAAATATTGCCACAGCATTAGTCTTATCAAGCAGTCATACATGGGGGACAATACAAAGTGCAGTATGGTCAACAACCACTTATACCAATGATACACTGACAATTACCCTTACCACAACCGGCAGTCCCACTATTGCCAAGGGAGATACAATTACACTCAGTAATAATGTCCTAAAAGACCATGCAGGCCGTCCTATATCCGATTCGGTTACATTACAGGGGAGTTTTGACTTTAAGCTGCCATTAGGTGCAATAGCCTACTGGAGATTTAACGAAGGCTCAGGGACGCCTGTCAATGACAGTTGGGGTTCTAATAATGGGACAGTAACAGGGACAAATGTCTGGGCTGATGCCATGTATGGGACGAAGGGTTTAACAATTGATGCTGCAGATGAGGCAGTCGCACTTACAACTGCACTCAATATGCCGACTGAATGGACAATCATAGGGTGGATTAAAACACCAGTTTCTGGCACTGGAGACCATGCCCTAACCCATAGCAGCTCTGACCATGAGCATGCAATAAATATAAATGCAGGGGCTGCTAATCATGAATTAGGGAATATATCTCCGACTACTGATCCAGGTGGGTCCCAATTTAGAGGTTCGGGATATTATGTGAACAAACAGCTTAAAAACGGATGGCATCAGATAGCAGCAGTAGGCACAGGTGGAAGCGGGACAGCAGGGACAACAACATACTACATAGATGGACAGCCTGTTGGCTCAGCAGTGGGATATAAGGCATACACGGCTATAGGAAGTATCGGTAATAATACCGGAGCGGGATTACACGCTATCGGGACTACTATAGATGAAATCTCAATATATGACAGACCACTCACTGTAACTGAGATAAGGCAATATTATGGAGCGAGATTAAAATATGCCCGAGCAAAAGATACACAATCATTAAATAAATTCGGGATAGATGCAGGCGACCAGGTAGTCCTGAGATTTGATGGAGAGACGAGTGTAACCACACCCATAACAGCAGCTAACATAGATACAGTATTAGCACTCAACAATGGACATACATGGAAGGATGGGAATGGAGCGATTGGTAGTGCAGTATGGTCAACAGTTACTTATACAAATGATACACTGACAATCACCTTAAGCACAGGTCTCCTACCACCTACTATTACAACGAGGGATACGATTACCCTTGATGGAGTAACCATAAAGGATTTAAACAGGGTGATAACAGGCAGCATAGACATAAGCGGAGACTTTGATGGCTCGGTAGCATACTATGATTTAGATGAGGGATCAGCAGTAACGGCTGAAGATGGTGTTAATGGTAATAACGGAACACTTGGCGGTCAGTCAAGCACACTGCCAACATGGGTCTCTGGATATTCCGGTTCTGCCCTTGACTTTAACGATGCGAATACACAGTATGTAACAATACCCGACAGCAGCAGCTTCAATCTGACAGATTACACAATAGAGGCATGGATAAAACTGCCTGCAACTATACCGAGCGGCAATTACATGAGAATCGTCTCACAGGAGAGTAACACAAATCCAACAAATTACTGGAGTCTTGCAATAAATCCGAGTGGTCAGCTTGTCCATTGTGACAGCCTGTCCTCATTTACTGCCCCTGTTGGCATTACCGTTGCGAATAGCACCACTACAAGCGGTTCAGCCACAGTCCTCACTACCAATAATTTTAGTACAGCAGGCGTCAAGGCAGGATTGGCAGTAACAGGAACAGGGATTGATGTAGATACCTATGTTAAGCAGGTTAATAGCGGGACACAGATAACCCTATCAAAAAATGCGACAGCAAGTGGAACCGTAACTTTAACTTTTACGACAAGCTATGACATGGGAGGCTTACCAAATGGACAGTATCCGAAGTGTGAAACTGTTGACACAAAGGACTTAAGAGATGACAAATGGCATTTCGTATCAGTAGTAAGGGATACAAATGCCAATCAATTCAAATTCTTCATAGACCATGGGAACTGCACTCCAGGATGTTCTCCGGATAAGACTGTTACAAACAGTGCAGGAAGCAGCACACATACTATAGCAGGGACAGTAGAAATAGGAAGGAAGAATGGATATACAGGTAACCCCACAAGTTCTGAATACTTCAGAGGTTTAATAGATAATGTTGCAATATACAACTATGCCATGACAGATGCAGAGGTTAATATCCATCACTTCCTCTATCCATCTGAGGCATGGGCAAGTAACACATCAGGAAGTGGAACCAGCGGTATTCAGGCAGGGGATTCGGTAACAATACTATTCAATGGGGAGACAGGTGCGACAGCAATTAGTAATTTAACTACCTTAAATAGTGCATTAAAGCTTCCAACGACAGGTGGGAAGACATGGGGGACGACCTTTGGAAGTGCAGTATGGAGTCAGAGCTATTATCCAAATGATACATTGAAGGTTACATTAGGTAGTGGTGCAATCATGGCGATAGGTGATACAATCACACTTGGGAATGTAATCCTTGATGTTCATAGTAATCCAATATCAGGCTCAATAGCAATAACAGGCTCATTTGATGTGAATGTGCCAATAGGTGCAATAGCATACTGGGACTTCAATGAGGGTGTTAATAGTAGTATAGCGGATAAGGTGGGGAGTTACAGCGGTTCTCTAAATGCGACCCCCACTACTGAATGGGTAACAGGTAAGTTTAGCTATGGACTGGATTTTTCGGGCACTCTTAATTATGTGAATTTACCTACATATGTTCCGTTATCAAGTAATGAATGGACAATAGAGGCATGGTTCTATGCACCACTGGCAACAAACAGTGATAATAATAATGTGCTTATAATGTATGATAATGCAACAGCTCAGATTGCAGTGATGCCAGTAAGCGGGACGAGGTATCTCGGGACATACTATTCAGGAGCAGGCGGAGGATTCTACTCATCAGGGTATAATGTGGCGAGTCTGACGACCGGATGGCATCATCTGGCGGCAGTAGGTATGAATAACCAGACAAAATTTTACATAGATGGTACTCTTGTAGGAACATCAGGTTACCAATCCAAAATATCTATACGAAGGGTAGGTAATGGCTATGACGCATCAGCAACATTCAAACGTCCATTTGGTAAGGTGGACGATGTGGTTATATATAAGCGTGCCCTGAGTACAACTGAGATAAGCCAGAGGGCAGCAAGGTAGTGAAGAAATTTTGAATTAAGGAAATTATAAAATTCTGGAACACGAATTTCACGAATATACGAATGGCACGAATAAAAACTAAAATTGAAAGTAAAAATATTTTTTGTAATTAGTAGTTATTCGTGTAATTTGTCCTATTCGTGTTATTCGTGTTCAAGTCTTTGTTCTTAAGGAAATTGGAAATTAAAAATTTAAAAAGAGGGTAAAATGACTACAGTATTGGAAAAGAGGGTATTTACTTATGAAGATATAGGACATCTTCCTGAAGGATGGTATGAGATTATAGACGGCGAGAGGAGGGATATGACACCTATAGGGTTTAGACATGGGAAATTAGAAAATATATTTGGGGAGATACTGAGAAGGAATTTAAAAGACAAAGGTTATGTAGCTACAGGAGAAGTGGGGATTATTATAAGGAGAAGTCCACTAACATTAAGGGCAGCAGATGCTGTTTATGTTAGCAAAAAGGCCTCGCCAATAGAACCGATAGGAATGCTTGAAATAGCCCCCGACTTAATCATAGAGATAGTTTCTGAAGATAATACACAGTGGGAGATTAATGAGAAAGTAAAAGATTATCTTTCTATAGGTGTAAAAAGGATAATTTGGGTTGACCCATTTACAGAAACCATTACGGTTTTTCAGCATGGGAGGAAAGAGGCAATTTATTTGAGCTTTGATGAGGAATTTGAGCTCATAGATGGGGTTATGATAAGGCTGAAAGAATTGCTTTAAGAGAAGAAAATTGGAAATTCTTATAGGAGGATTACCATGAACAGAAAAGAAATAGTGTTAGTGAATAGTGTCAGTGTCAGAAAGAAAATGCTTACACTTACACTTACACTTACACTTACACTAATGCTTTCAGTTTATGCCTTTCCATGGAGTGAGCCGGTTATTATAGACTCAGGACCTTTCAATGCCTACAGGACTGATATTGCATTTGACTCCAGGGGTAATGCCATAAGTGTATTTGAACAGAAGAGTGGTGATTTCTATAGAATATTTGCTAACAGATATGTCAATGGCAAGGGTTGGCAGGGGACGGTTACAATAGATGCTAATAGCGGTGATGCCTATAGGGCTCAGGTGGCATTAGATAAAGAAGGGAATGCTATGGCAGTATTCAAACAAGCAAACAGGGTCTTTGCCAACCGATATATTTATAATGAGGGTTGGCAGGGGACTGTCCCTATTGATAATGGCACAGGTAATGTCGATGGGCAGGATATAGTCTTTGACAGTGAGGGGAATGCTGCTGCAGTCTTTGAGGAGTATAATGGTAAGGAATTTGGAATATATGTAAATCTCTATTCTTCTACTGACACTAATACTAACACTGACACTTCTAAAAGTAGCTGGTCTGGGGCTTTCCGGATAGATACTGGTCATGGTAATGCCTTTTTCCCATATCCACTATTTGATGACAAAGGTAATCTTTATGTAATTTATTATAAGGAAGAGTCCAGTGGGCTGGAGGTTTATGTCAGCCGGTTACAGAAGCCAGAAGTTAGAAGCCAGAAGTTAGAAGCCAGAAGTCAGAAGATAACTTATGGAAACATAGTACACAAGAAAGAGAAATGGGTTGAAAAGAAAAGTGAAATAGGGAGAGGAATTAAGTCTGTATATAATCCCATGTTTTTAAGTGAGCTCAAAAAGAGGATATATTCGGGGAACTACTCCTACTCCCGCTGGGAGACCCCTTCAAAAATAGATTCAAGGTTCAGAGATGCATACAGACCAACCCTTCTTGCTAATGGGAATGGAGAGGTAACTGCACTATTTGTAAAATGGGATGGCGAATATTTAAGTGGCTATATGGTTAGCCACAGAAATGGTAAATGGGGCAAAATAGAGGAGATTGATGCAGGGAAGGGTGATGTGGAGCATATAAGAGGTGCAGTAAATTTCAAAGGTGAAATGGCAGTCGTATTTACACAGTGGGTGGATGATAAACAAGGGGCAAGGGGCAAGGGGCAAGGGGCAAGGGGTAATGAAAATTTAAGGATACATGCAAGGATATATTCCCCCTTAACAAAGGGGGATAGGGGGTTGTCTGGCTGGGGGGAGGCTAAAATCATAGACGGAGGTAAAAAAGATGCCTACAATCCAAGTATTATATTTACCAATAGTGGTGAAATTATTGCTGTCTGGTGTCAGTGGGAGAAAGCGAATGTTAAGTCATATACAAATATTTACAGAAATGGAATAGGGTGGGGAAATGCAGAACGGCTTGAGAATAAAGAGGGTGAGACCTGTGGTGTAAGGATTGCATCAGGATCGGATGGTAAGGTCATTGCTATATTTGAGCAGGATGGTGTTAATTCAGAAGCCAGAAGCCAGAAGATAGAAGTAGTAGCCGTTTCTGACGGCGATAAAGCAAGAAGCCTGCCCCTGCATGATGTAAGCAGGGGAATAAACAGGATATTTGCAGTGGAATTTAAAAACACTGACACTGTCACTAACACGGACACTTATACCGTAAGAAAGCTTACCAGTGGAGATAGGGAGGATTATTATGCGGAGTTCAGTCCTGATGGAAAAATGATTGTCTTTGTTTCAAAACATGGAAAATATTCTAATCTCTATATTATGGATGCGGATGGAAAGAACATGAGACAATTAACTTCCGGTGATGTAACTGATACAGCCCCTGTTTTTACACCTGATGGAGGAAAGATTATCTTTGCCTCAAACAGGATTGCTGAAGGATGGGATATCTGGTCTGTCCGCCCCGATGGCTCTGAGCTTACCCGTATTACAAAATGGAGCAGAAACGAATACTCTCCACATCCCACATCTGATGGTAAAGGTGTGCTCTATGTCTCTACTGCAGGTGGTGACCATGCCATCTGGAGTATGGATATAAATGGAGATAATCCGAGACGATTAACCTCAGGAGGAACAGGTGATTGGTTCCCTGCAATGAATCCGAATGGTAGAGAAATTGTCTTTGTAAGCACGAGGCTGGGATATGGCGATATATGGACGATAGATCCGGTGGAAAAGAAATATCATAGATTGACCTATTCTGACCTGCCAGAGTTTTCACCGGCATGGAGCCCTGATGGCTCAAAGATTGCCTATGTGACTAACAAAGGTGGGGAATTTGATATCTGGATTATGGATAGAGACGGAAAAAATAAGAAGAGGCTGACAAAAGGGATATCAGATAGAAATTGGGGAAATAGGTTCTCGGCGATTAAGATAATGGAGACCGCCGGGTATTATCATCTCTCATGGCATCCTGACGGGACAAAAATCCTTTTTACAGAATGGGGGGATAATGAAAAAGAGAGCTGCATTTCAATACTTGATTTTGATAAGGCTATTATAGATAGATTGGAAGCAGATGGAACATCTATCCCAGAGTATACCTTGATTGGAGAGGGGGAACTGACAAAAGGCGAATGGGAGGATTTTGCTCCCTCATTTAGTCCTGATGGTATATCCCTCACCTTTTCATCCAACAGGAGCGGTAACTGGAATATATGGAGTATGGAATTTAATGGAGAAAACTTAAGGCAGCTTACGGATGAGAAGGCTGATGCTCTTGCCCCTGTCTTCAGTCCCGACGGCAAAGAAATAGCCTTTTTGAGAAGCCAGAAGCCAGAAGTCAGAAGCCAGAAGGATGAAACAAATTTTGAAAATCGTCAATCTTCAATCGTCAATCTTCAATATGATTTGTGGCTAATGAAAAGTGATGGGAGTGGTGCGAGGCAGGTTACAAAAGATATTCAGGTTATATCTTATCCTGCATGGAATCCGAATGGTAAAGAAATAGCCTTTGTCGCTCAAGGGAAGGATGTTCCTGAAATATGGACATACAACTTTGAAAACTCTAAAGTGCGAAGACTTATCACGGCTTACAACTCACAACTCAAGACTCAAGATTCATTAAGCTATCCCTTCATAAAGTTCTTGTATCGTATAGGGTATAATCCTGCTGGTGATAAAATTACCTTTGAATCTAATCGTTCAGGAAATGTAGAGATATGGACAATGAGGAGTGATGGGACTAATCTTGCCCGTATTACAAATGGGGATAGTCCGCACTGGAATCCTATCTGGAGTCCTGATGGGAAGATGATAGCCTATACAACCGATAAGTTAGGGGAAAAAGCAGGACATCATAACTGGCGTAATTACAATATTTGGGTAGCTGATCCAGAGACACATGAAGAGATGCTCATTACAGGTGAAGAGCAGATAGACTGGAATCCTGTATGGAGCCCCGATGGTAAAAAAATCGTCTATGTTACAAACCGTTCAGGTGATTTTAAACATTTCAACCTGTGGGTGCTGTATTTGAAGTGATAATTAGTGCAGAGTATCAAAGTATCAAAGAGTCAAAGTATCATAGATTAAAGACTTTGACACTCTGACACTTTGACACTTTGACTCTATAAGGGGGTTTACTATGAATATAAAAAAACTGACACTCACACTCACACTGACACTCACACTCACACTGACACTCACACTGGCATATGCGCAGGAGCTTCCCTATACTGTCAGGAATATTACCGATGGAGAGAGAATAGATTTTCATCCGGAATTCAGCCCTGATGGGAATGAGCTCGTATTTGCCTCTAAAACAGAGATAAGCGAAGATGATAAAAAGAAAGAGTTTTGGGGTACCAGTCCCTATTATGTGAACTTATGGCTCATGAACTCAGACGGAAGGAACAAACGGCAGTTGACCACTGATAAAGCAATAGATTGTTATCCATCGTTTACCACTGATGGAGAAAAGGTTCTTTTTGTCTCCAACAGGGGTGGGCAGTGGGATATCTGGTCTATAAAAAAAGATGGCTCAGGACTTACCCGTCTTACAAATAATACTGATAAAGATTACTCGCCAAAGGTAACACCGGATGGTAAACATATTCTATTCTTCAGCACACCAACATCAAGTGAAGTTGGTTATATTACAGAAAGTGTATGGATTATGGATATGGATGGAAAGAATGCAAAGAGATTGACCTCCGGAGGCAAGGGGGATTGGTATCCCTCTATGAACCCTGATGGTAAGGAAATTATATTTGCAAGCATGCGGCTTATAGGTGGCAGTCTCTGGACAATAGATAGGGAAGGAAAGAATTACAGGAGATTGACCTATGGAAAGGTGCTGGAGTTTTTTCCCAACTGGAGTCCTGATGGGGAAAAAATCGCCTATGTTTCAAGAAGGGAGCATGCCTCCTTTGATACTGTAGGCGATACCGAGAAAGACCCGCTTGAAATCTGGATTATGGACAGAGACGGAAATAATAAAAGGCAATTAACAAAAAATATATCAGGGGGTATATGGGATTCAAGATTCAACTTAAGAAAACCCCTTGATTTTATCAGTTATTATCATTTGTCATGGCACCCTGACGGCACAAAGATTGCTCTTACTACATGGGATAGAGGACAAAAGGGTAGCTATATCAGTGTAATTGAGTTCGGCAGAGATACTTTAAATAAATTGCCTGCCTTAAAAAACGATACACTTCCTCAATATACTTTGATTGGAGAAAGGGAGCTTACTGCCGGTGAGTGGGAGGATTTCGGTCCCTCCTTCAGTCCTGATGGTAATACGATAGCCTTTTCATCAAACAGGTCGGGTAATTGGGATATCTGGAGTATAGGGGCTGATGGTGAGGGAGTGAAGCAACTTACAAAAAATCCATCCACAGAAATTGCCCCTGTCTTCAGTCCTGATGGTAAAGAGATAGCCTACCTCAAAGAGGCAAATCCAAAATCCGAAATCAGAAATCCGAAATATAATATGTGGATAATGAAAAGCAACGGGGAGGAGGCACGAGAGGTTACAGGAGCGATTCCTGTTCTATCTTATCCTGCATGGCATCCTGCTGGTAATGAGATTGCCTTTATATCAAAAGGGGATGAGGGAATTGGAATATGGGTTTACAATGTCATTCAACAAAAGAGCAAAAAGGTAGCTACTATATGGAATAGCGAAAGAGAACAAGAGGCAAGAATACGTGCAGGGGAGGCTTTAGCCTCCCAAAGAGGCAAAAGGTATTATCCCTTTAATGAGCTATTCCTCTACCGAATAGATTATAATAATAAAGGAGATAAAATTACCTTTGAGTCAAATCTTTCTGGTAATGTAGAAATATGGGTAATGAACAGTGATGGAAGGGATATGAGTAAGGTTACAACAGGGAGTAGTCCGCACTGGAATCCTGTATGGAGTCCTGATGGAAATAGAATAGCTTATGCAACAGAGAAACTTGCTTCAAACTTAGGGCCTCCTTTTTGGCCAGATAATAATTATAATATCTGGCTGGCTGATATGAGTACAGGAAAAGAAGAGGCACTTACAGCAGAGGAGCAAACCGATTGGAATCCTGCATGGAGCCCGGACGGAAAAAGAATCGCATATGTAACCAACAGGTCAGGTGATTTTAAACATTTCAGTATATGGCTGTTGTATTTGAAATAGGGGAGGATTTACCATGAACAGAAAAAAAATAGTGTCAGTGAACAGTGTCAGTGTCAGTAAAAAAAACAGTGTTAGCAAAAGGATACTAATACTGATACTAATACTGACACTAACACTGACACTTGAAGATGCCTTTGCGGACTCAAAGGGGAGACCCGACCACATGTCAAAGGAGATAATAAAGACTAAAGAAGTAGTCCCTGTTCCTCCCGATATTCAGGTGCCTTACTCGGTCAAGAGGATTAGTGACGGCAGTTCCATTGATTACCATCCGGAGTTTAGCCATGATGGAAAACAGATTGTATTTATTAGAAAAATAGATAATGATGAAAATATGAAAAAGGGGGAATTCTGGCACAAGACACCTTATTCCCTGAATCTATGGCTCATGGATTCAGATGGCAATAACAGAAGACAGTTAACATCAGGGGATGTGATGGACTTTGCTCCAAGGTTTACACCTGATGGAAAAAGGGTCATTTTTGTCTCCAATCGCAGGGATGGCAGATGGGATATATGGTCAATAGATATTGATGGTTCAAACCTTAACAGAATTACAGAGACAGAAGGGAATACAGGGCTATGGGAAAGGTCACACTATCCTTTCCCTACGCCAGATGGTAAGGAGATGATTTTCGTAATCTATAAAAAATCCCACGGAAGTGTATGGCTTATGGATATGAAAAGCAGAAATATAAGAAGAATAACTTCAGGGGGATTTGGAGATGACTTTCCGATGATGTCCCCTGATGGTAAAGAGATTGTCTTCAAAAGCACGAGACAGGGAAATGGAGATGTATGGTCAATAGATAGAACAGGAAAAAATTACAAAAGATTGACCTATGAGGATTACCCGGAATTTTACCCTGCATGGAGTCCGGATGGGACTAAAATATCCTATGTCACCAACAAAGGGGGTATCTTTGATATATGGATAATGAATAGGGATGGTAAACACAAAAAGAAGCTGACAAAATTCCTCTCGCAGGGGGCATGGGGAAAAAGGTTTGATTATAACGACCTTGTAGAGACCGGATATTATCATGTCTCATGGCATCCGGATGGAACAAAGCTTGCCCTGACCATCTGGGATCCTGATAAAAAAGAAAGTTATTTGACAACACTCGACTTTGGAAAGGATATTGGCAGGGTAATGGATAGCCTGCCTGATGAAAAGGAGACCCTTCCTGATTACACCCTTATTGGAGAGAAAGATATTACCGGCGGTGGAAGCTGGGATGATTTTGGACCATCTTTCAGCCCCGATGGAAAAACAATAGCCTTTGCTTCTAATAGAAAGGGGAACTGGGATATCTGGAGTATCAGCGCAGAGGGTGAGGGATTGAAACAGATGACGGAGGACACTGGTAGTGAGCTTGCCCCCGTATTCAGTCCTGATGGTAAAGAGATAGCATTTTTAAAAGAAATTGGACAGGATATACAGGATGGACAGGAAAAAAATATAAATCCAGTAAATCCTGTTAATCCTGTCAAAAAATACTATTCATTATGGCTCATGAATAGTGATGGGAGTGGTGCAAGGCAGATTACTGAGGGTATTAAGGCTATATCTTATCCTGCATGGAATCCAGATAGTAAAGAGATTGCCTTTGTAGCAAAAGGAGATAAAGGTCCTGAGATACAATTAATCCCCCTTAATAAAGGGGGGCAGGAGGTTGTTACTGTGAGCCGTGTTATTTCTATATGGGACACAGAGAAGCCTAATCCTTCTATGTTTCCTTTTGCAAAGGATACAAAGGATGAGGAGTTTACTCCTGAGGAAATGGCAAAGATGAAAAAACTATTCCCGAATGCAAAAGTCGGGATGGGTGGATTGACCCCCTTTACAAAGGGTGAAACCATAGATGTTCCTTATCCATTGAAAGAGTTTCTCTACCGTGTAGATTATAATGCCGCAGGTGACAAAATCATATTTGAGTCTAATAAAAGCGGGAATATAGATATATGGTCGGTAAAAAAAGATGGGACAGAGATGACTCGTATTACAAAAGAAAGTGGACCGCATCTAAATCCTGTCTTTAGCCCTGATAATAAAAGAATCGCCTATGCCCGCAGAAAATTGGAGTTAAGCTCATATAATGAAGTAAATTATAACATCTGGGTTGCCGATGCGCATACCGGTGAAGAAATGCCTATTAACGGTGAGGAGCAGACAGACTGGAATCCTGCATGGAGTCCGGATGGAAAAAAAATCGCCTATGTTACTAATCGTTCAGGGGAATTTAAGCATTATAATATATGGATGCTGTATTTAAAATAGTGAAAGTGTAAGTGAAAGTGTAAGTGAAAAGAGTTAACTTACACTTACACTTGCACTATAAGGAGGAGCCATGAATAGAAAAAAAATAGTGAGGGGGTTAGTCCCCCTTAATAAAGGGGGATTGAGGGGGTTGTTGATTTCACTTACACTTTCACTTACACTTACACATGCACTTGCACAGGAGCTTCCATATACTGTCACTGATATCACTAATGGAGATACTGTAGATTTTCACCCTGAGTTCAGTCCGGATGGGAAGTATATTGTTTTTTCCTCCATGGCAGTGGACGGCAGCTATTTCACTGATATGCACTTATGGATTATGGATGCTGATGGAAAGAACAGGCGGCGGATAACATCAAAGAGTGCGATGTATCTTCAGCCGACCTTCACTCCTGATGGGGAAAGGATTGTTTTTATTTCCAATATAGAGGGCGGCTCATGGGATATCTGGTCAATTAAAATTAACGGTTCAGGGCTTACTCGCCTGACGAGAGATAATCAGAAAGAATACTTCCCTATTGTAACATCCGATAGTAAAAGTCTTGTTTTTATAAGAAGATATGGTGGAACAGACAGCGTGTGGACCATGGATATTGATGGAAACAACATGAGGAGATTGAGTTCCGGAGGGAATGGAGACTCCTTTCCGGCGATTTGCCATGATGGAAAGGAGATTATTTTTTCTACCACTCGGCTTGGTAACAGCAATCTCTGGACGATAGACAGAGAAGGGAAAGAGTATAAGAGACTTACCTTTGAAGATACAATAGAGTTTTCACCCTCATGCAGCCCAGATGGAGCTAAGATTGCTTATGTTGCTATAGAGGGAGGGGCAAAGACTTACAGTAAGGCACGGAAGGGGTTTGAGTTCAAAGAGATATCCTACAGGGAAAGGTCCTTTGATATATGGCTAATCAACAGAGATGGAAGTGGCAGAAGGCAGATTGCCAGAAATATATTTGAGGTAGGTCCAGGTATGAAGCTATTCAAGTCTGTAGATATTATAGAAGGAATCAACTACTACCACATCTCATGGCATCCCAGTGGTAAGAAGATTGCGTTGACCAGGTGGAATAAGGATAGACCGGGGAGTCGTATTAGCACTCTTGAATTTGATATGGACATTATTGAGAGACTGCCGGTTACAGAAACACCCGTTCCAGAGTATTCACTGCTCAGGGAAAAAGACCTCACCGGTGGAAGTTGGGATGACCTTGCCCCGAGCTTTGCCCCTGATGGCAAAAGCATAGCCTTTGCCTCCAACAGGAGCGGCAACTGGGATATATGGAGACTTAGGATTGCGGATTGCGGATTGCGGATTGCGGATTGCAAATCAGAGTTTGATGATGCAAAGCTGGAACAGCTTACAAAAGGGGATGACTATGAGTTAGCACCTGCATACAGCCCGGATGGGAAAGAGATAGCATTTTTGAGAAGACAGAAGCCTGCCCTGAGCAGAGCCGAAGGGACAGAAGACAGACTTCAATACGATATATGGCTCATGAATAGTGATGGGAGCAACGCAAGGCAAATTACAAAAGGTGTACCTGTTCTTTCCTATCCTGCATGGAATCCTGATGGGAAAGAGATTGTTTTTATATCGGAAGGGAATGGATATGCTCCAGAGATATGGGGATACAGCATCGCTGAAAGCAGCCTTAAAAAGATTACGGTCATAAAGGATGCTTCTGTCCTCGCCTCCAGATTAAACTTGTCCCCGCAAGCTTTAAGCGGGGATAATAAAACGAAGATTGGCCTCATCGCCGACCAGCGATATCCGGATGCCTCCAATCCTCTATCAATCGGTGCAGGCGGTATTTATCCTTATAATGAATTCCTTTATCGTATAAATTATAGCCCTCGCGGTGACAGAATCATCTTTGAATTGGATAGAAATGGCAGTGTAGGTATCTGGAATGTCAATAGTGATGGCAATAGTCTCGCCCGTGTTCTGACAGATGATTTACTCCGCTGGACTCCGACATTCAGTCCTGACGGCAGAAAGATAGCCTATTCTAAAAAGGCTGATAAACAGTTTGCCCCGATATACTGGACAGATTACAATATCTGGATAACCGATGCTGAGAGCGGTGAAGAGATGAGGATTAACGGTGAAGAACAGATAGACTGGTTTCCCTCATGGAGTCCAGATGGAAGAAAAATCGCCTATGTTACTAATCGCTCAGGAGATTTTAAGCATTTTAATATATGGCTGCTGTATTTGAAATAGTGGAGGGTTTACTATGAACAGAAAAATCAGAAGACAGAAGACAGAAGACAGAAGACAGGCTTCTTGTGTCTTGAATCTTGCCGCTTGCTTCTTGATCCTTATATTTTCACTTTCACTTACACTCACACTGACACTTACTTCACTAGTCTGGGCAGGAGGAGGAGGTTCTTATGATAAGGGCAATGAGATGGTTCTTATACCAGAAGGGGTATTCTTAATGGGGAGCAAAGAAGATGAGGGGAGAATTGGTGTAGATGTGGGTGTGGACGAATTCCCCCAGAGAGAGGTCAATCTCAAGGCATTTTACATAGATAAATATGAGGTCACTGTGGGGGCGTACAGAAAATTTGCAAAGGGACCAGGTGAAGAAGAAAGAAAATTTGCAAAGGATGACAACCCCCTCAATCCCCCTTTGTTAAGGGGGACTAAGGGGGTTGTCTCACCTTCAATTCTTCTTATCGGGGGGCTAACGGGTGAAAGGGCGAGAATGAAGAAGATGAGGATTCCAATATCGGATGACGATTTTCCTATGAGCGATGTAAGCTATATAGAGGCAGAGGCTTACTGCAAATCAATGGGGAAAAGGCTTCCCACCGAAGAGGAGTGGGAGAAGGCAGCCAGAGGGACAGATGGAAGAATCTGGCCATGGGGTAATAAGTTTGAGGCAGGGATGGCGAATACCTTAGAGTCTAAAGAAAACGGGACAATACAATCGGGGAGTTTTCCAACCGATGTAAGCCCGTATAATGTTTATGATATGGCAGGTAATCTGATGGAATGGACATCTTCATGGTATGAACCGTATCCGGGAAGCAAGATAGAAAGGCCTCAATTCGGTAAGGGGTATAAGGTCATGAAGGGTGGTACATGGAGTGCACCGTCAATACCCTTTTCCCGTGCGGCTTACAGACATCCTGTTAGACCTACCGAAAATAACCATAGCCACCGTTATGGATTTAGATGTGCAAAAGATGCAGGATGACAAAAGTGTCAGTGACAGTGTCAGGAAAAAAATACTTACAGTTGTATTGACACTTACACTTACACTACCAATTGTTGTTAATGCGGAAGAGGGAAAGGATGCAGAAGCACCTATAGAAATGGTCTTCGTTAAAGGGGGTTGTTTCCAGATGGGTGACCCCTTTGGAGATGGGGAGAATGATGAAGTGCCAGTCCATGAGGTTTGCGTGAATGATTTTTATATCGGCAAGTATGAAGTGACAGTAGAAGAGTTTGGAAAGTTTGTGAAAGAGACAGGTTACAGCACTGATGCAGAAAAAATGGGCGGTTGTTTTGGAAAGGTTGGTTACAAGTGGAGAAAAAGAAAGGATTTTAACTGGAGTAAGGTGGATTTCCCTCAGACAGATAGACACCCCGCAGTTTGTATAAGCTATAATGATGCAAATGAATTTATGAAATGGCTGAATAAAAAATTTGTGGTGAGCAAAACGAATTCATCGGGTGGTAAATACCGTCTGCCTACAGAGGCTGAATGGGAATATGCAGAGAGGAGCGGCGGTAAGGCGGAAAAATGGGCAGGGACAAATAACGAGTCGGAGGTTTCGGATTATGTATGGTATGATAAAAATTCCGGAGGTAAAACGCATCCTGTGGGTCAGAAAAAACCCAACGGCTTGGGTTTATACGATATGAGCGGCAATGTATGGGAGTGGGTAGAGGATTGGTATGAAGTTGATTATTATGATAAAACTCCTAAAACCAATCCGTTAAATGCGAAGCCCAGCCATGCAAAGTCAATGCGCAGTGGTCCATGGAGCGTTCCTTTGCATGCAGTAAGGGTCTTTTATCGCGGCAGCGATATACCATATAGTATATGCGACGGACTCGGTTTTCGGGTTGCAAAGACCCCTTGAAGGATTATAAAAATAATGGAACACGAATTACACGAAAAAGGTGTCAGTGAACAGTGTCAGTGTCAGAAAAAATACTTACATATTCCCCCCTTAATAAAGGGGGTGAGGGGGTTGTTAATGAGAAGGGTTGCACTCATACTTACACTCACACTTACACTTATTTCAGATAGTGTAAACGCTAAGGAATGCACACTGCTGGAGCCTGAGGCACTGAAAAGGGCTATAGAAAATAAATCTATATATGAGATGATTATATTTGATGTTCGTCCGCGGTATACTCCTGACTCGAAGCGTAGGTTTGATCTTGAGACTAATGTGAAGCGTATCCCGTCGAGTCTCTGGGCGCCTCTTGAAAAGATTGAACTGGACCTGGTTGGTAAGGTGGAGGAACTTATTGATAGGAATGTTATTCTGGTGGGGGAGAATACAGAGTCCGCAGAAAGTGTATGCAGGTTTATGATGAAAAAAGATTATGGAATTCGTAATATATATGTCTTAAAAGGGGGTATGGAGAAATGGGATGGTCCTATTAAAGATGATATTACAAAAGTTGAATGTGCGATGATTACCTCCAGAGAGTTGATGAATATGATGAAATCTGGAAAAAATGTTGAGATAGTTGACAAACGTTTAGCAGATGAATATCATGAGGGACATATACCAGGTGCAGTATTACGACCTGGCGAAATGAGACAGCCTTCACTAAAATATCTTATAACAAAACGGGAATTGCGTATAAAAAGGGCGCGGGAGAATACTATCGTCGTCTATGTGTATGATAATGAAGTTCAAACCATGCTGGATTGTAAGTATGAAAAATATTTCTCACATCCTGCATGGTATCCTGATGGTAATAATGATAATAAGAAAGCAAAAAAAGATGTTTATGTGCTTAGAGGCGGAATGAAGGTATGGGAAGGAGAAGTAAAAAAAGATTATCTGGAAATATTGAAAAAGAGAGTTAAGGAGAAACTGAAATGAATTAAGTGTAAGTGAACAGTGACAGTGTCAGTTAAAGGTCTTTTGCTGACACTAACACTAATCACTGACACTTTATTAGGAGGTGCAATATGAAAAAATTATTATATATAATTTCAGCCTTTTTCTTTGTGTCCTTCGTGTTCTTCGTGGTTAATCAGGTTTTTATCCCTTCATCATCGGAGGCATCGGAATGTATCCTTATTGAGCCTGAAGATATGAAGATGAGATATGAAGATAGAGCAATTCTTTTAAATGATATGTTCATATTTGATGTTCGCCCTTATCTGATAGCCAATAAGGGGAAACGTATTCCGATGTCTATGGCTATTACTTATGAGTCTCTTGAAAATGAGCTTACTTATGAGATAGAAGTGTGGAAAGGGAAAGATATCTATCTGGTAGGTGAAGATACTGAATCAACAGAGAATTTTTGCAAAGTCATGCTGAAGAAAAATTATCCAATTGATGATATTTATGTTTTAAAGGGCGGAATGAAGTCATGGAATGGACCTGTTATTGCGGGGAAGTTTGAGGATGTGATATGTGAAGAGATAGATTTGCAGGATGTATTGAACTTGAAAGATTCGGAAAGAAAAGTTGAATTTGTTGATATGCGTTCACTAAAAGATTATGAGAATGGGCATATACCCGGTGCAGTAGGTGAGGGTGCATTCAGCCGGGAAAATCTATGCTTAACAGGTGTATTCTCAAGGGCGGTACGGGAGGATGGTCTTGTGGTTTTTGTAGGATATACCGAGCCAGAAACTTTGCATAGATGCAGGGTGCTGAAATGGGCAGTTGGATATAACAATATGCATGCCCTTAAAGGAAACATGAAGGCATGGAAAGGGTTGCTGGAAAAGGGTAGATTCGCAGGTCGTTATTAAGAGAGTCAAAGAGAGACTGAATTGGTTAAGGTTTTGACTATTTGATATTTATTCTTTCGGCTATGAAGAAATATGGAATACTTTTAGTGATATTTTTTTTCTACTCCATTTCCCCGCAGGTTGTAAGCGGAGAAGATATGGTTTTTGTCAAAGGCGGGTGTTTTCAGATGGGAGATACTTTTGGAGATGCAGAGAGTAAAAATAGAGAGAGCAAAGAAAAACCTGTGCATAAGGAAGGTGACGAAAAGCCTGTGCATGAGGTATGTGTGGATGATTTTTATATAGGGAAGTATGAAGTAACAGTGGGTGAGTTCAGGGAATTTTTAAATACTACAGGATACATGACGGAAGATGAAATTGGAGATGGCTGTTTTGTCTTTGTAGGAAGAGAATGGAAAAAGGACAAAAGCAGGAATTGGCGTAATCCTGGTTTTTTACAGGATGATACTCATCCAGTATGCTGTGTATCATGGAATGATGCTGTAGCTTATGCTGAGTGGTTTTCAGGTAAGCTTGCCCCTGCAGGCAGTAAGCAGGGGACAGGCTTGTCCTCGCAAGCTATAAGCGGGGAAAAGAGGTATCGTCTGCCAACAGAGGCGGAGTGGGAGTATGCGGCAAGGAGCGGAGGGAAAAGGGAGAAATATTCTGGTGGTAACGATTTAGACAGTGTAGCGTGGTATGCTAACAACTCAGGCAGTAAAACCCATCCGGTAGGACAGAAAAATCCAAATGTATTGGGATTATATGACATGACAGGGAATCTATGGGAATGGTGTTCAGACTGGTATGATGAGAAATATTACAGTAATAGTCCAAAGGATAATCCTAAAGGTGCTGTTAGCGGAATTTATCATGTTTTGCGCGGCGGTTCATGGTACAATGTTTCGCATCGCTTAGGAACTTTTGTCCGCGCCCAGCGCGAGCCTGAGAAGCGGGCTGACGGCAGTGGGTTTCGGCTTGCAGCCTCCGTGAAATAAGAGTCAAAGAGTTAAAGTGTCAGAGAGTCAGGGCTTTGATACTTTGATACTCTGATACTTTGACACTATTATATATCCCCACAAAATTCCATGCAAAAGTTTCCGGACACTTATAAAATACATGTCCTCGAATGTTTTTATCTGGGATTGGTGCTGTTTTTTGCTATTACGATTATCTCAAGCCCTCTCCTTGCCTCTGAAATGCCTGCCCCTGAACGATTTAATCAGGGGGCTGAAATATTTGTACAGATGGGGCATTCAGGTTCGGTTCTCTCTGTAGCATTTTCTCCTGATGGACAATATGTATTATCCGGTGGTAAGGATAAAATCCTCATACTATGGGAAGCATCCACAGGCAGGGAGATACGTAAATTTGAAGGACATACTAATAATGATATCAATTCAGTTGCCTTCAGCCCTGATGGAAGAACTCTGGCTTCAGGAAGCAGGGATAAAACCATAATCCTCTGGGATATTGAAACAGGAAATGCCATAAAGATACTCAAAGGACATATTGCTTCTGTAAGATCAGTCGCCTTTAGTCCTGATGGAAAACTTCTCGCATCAGGCAGTTGGGATAAGACTATAATCTTGTGGGATATTGAAACCGGCAGCGCCATAAAAACACTTACAGGACATAATGACTATATTGATTCGGTTGCCTTTAGTCCCGATGGAAAGACTCTCGCATCGGGAAGTCAGGATAAAACTATCAGACTATGGGAAGTATCTACAGGTAAGGAGCTCCGGAGATTTGAAGGACATACCGGTCATGTCAAATCAGTTGCCTTCAGTCATGATGGAAAGATTCTCGCATCAGGGATTGATAAAACCGTAACTCTCTGGGATATTGAAACAGGCAGTGCTATAAAGACACTTAAAGGACATACTGATATAGTTTTGTCGGTTGCCCTTAGTCCTGATGGAAAAGTTCTCGCATCGGGAAGTTTTGATAAAACCATAATCCTCTGGGATATTGAAACAGGCAGTGCCATAAAGACACTCAAAGGACATACTGACTATATCGGTTCAGTTGCCTTAAATCCTGATGGAAAGACTCTGGCGTCAGGGGGGTTTGATGATGCCATAATCCTCTGGGATGTGGAAACAGGCAGTGCCAAAAAGACACTAAAAGGGTATACTTTTTATGCCAAATCAATAGCCTTCAGTCATGATGGAAGGATTCTGGCATCAGAGAGCTATGACACTATAATCCTCTGGGATATAGCAGCAGGGAGTGCCATAAAAACACTAAAAGGACATAATGAATGGGTCTCTGCAATAACCTTTAGTCCTGATGGAAGGGTTCTCGCATCAGGGGGCTGGGATAACACCATAATCCTCTGGGATGTGGCAAAAGGGAGTGCCATAAAGACGTTCAAGGGACATACTTCATGGGTCAAATCAGTTGCTTTTAGTCCTGATGGAAAGACTCTGGTATCTGTTGGTCAGGATAATGCTATAATCTTGTGGGATGTGGCAGCAGGCAATGCTATAAAAACACTAAAAGGACATTGGGTCAAATCAGTTGCTTTTAATCCTGATGGAAGAAGCATAGCAACAGGGGGTGATTACAATGTAACCCTCTGGGATATTGCAACAGGTAATGTGATAAAGACTTTCACAGGACATACTGATTGGGTTGTACCTGTTACCTTTAGCCCTGATGGAAAGACTCTGGCATCAGGGAGTGTTGATAAAAACGTAATCCTATGGGATGTGGCAGCAGGGAGTGCCATAAAGACACTAAAAGGACATACAAGTAATGTCGTAACAGTTACCTTTAGCCCTGATGGAAAGACTCTGGCATCAGGGAGTGTTGATAAAAACGTAATCCTATGGGATGTGGCAGCAGGCAGAGCCTTGAAAACACTTATAGGACATAATGATATACTCCTGTCAGTTGCCTTCAGTCCTGATGGAAAATTTCTGGTATCAGGGAGTGGCGATGGCACGAGCAGATGCTGGGATATAAATAGAGGCAGGGAGATTGCACAGTTTATAAGTTTCAGAGATGCTGAGTGGATTGTGATTACGCCTGAAGGCTATTACAATTCCTCTGCAAATGGTGATAAGCTTCTGAATGTAAGGATTGGCAATAATGTGCATGGAATGGACCGGTTTCGCTCGGTATTCTATAAACCTCAGATTGTGGAGACTGCATTAAGACTTGGCGATACACAGAAAGCTATTTCAGAAGTTATTGGAGAACAAAAAGCGGACTTGTCCTCGCATGTATTAAGCGGGGAATTGCCCGCTATTTCTACTATTCAGAATATAGAGCCTCCGTTTATTACAATTAAATCCCCTGAAGATGGGAAAAAGATTGTCTCAACAGATGCTGAAATCTCTATTTATATTGAGGAGAGGAATAAGACAATAAAAAGCGTAAAGGTCTTTATAAATAGAAAACTTGTAACATCTTCTGATGAAGGGATTGGTGTTAAGATTGCAGGTGTTATCCCTGAAAAGGAAAAGACTCTAAATTTAAAAATCCCTGTCCATTTGGATATTGGAGAGAATTTAATTGAGGTAACAGCATTTAATGGTTTTTCAGAGGGGAGAAAATCTATACGCATTTATGTTGAATAACTTATAAGTGTCCAATTTTACGAATATACAATGTTCTAATACCTATAGCGGAATAGTTCTTGCTTAATTACGGGGTTATTTATAAAATATCCATTTTTGGGTATTTTTGCACATGCAATTTTAAAAAGAACAAAAACCTGATGAAACCACAGATAAACACAGATGGACGCAGATATTTTTTAAAATCTTTTTTCTATCTGTGTTTATCCGTGTTCATCTGTGGTTGCTTTTATAATTTCCTACAATGAGAAAAATTATAATTATAGTAAATATAATAATAACCTTTTTAAGTTGTAATTGTTTTGCAGAGGTAAACTCTCAGAAAATGGAAGAACCTATAAGGGAGTTAATAATCAGGTTAAATAATGAATATATTTCTCTTGAGGAGTCATTAAGAAAATTTGAGAAGAACATTTGGGATTTCCCTACCACAATTTTAAATCTATCCATCATAAAACGTAGCAGTGATATAAATATAACTTCTATAGAAATTTATGATAATAGTAAATTGTTAGAGGGGCATATTTATACACCTATTGAAAACGAGGCGATTAATTCGGGTGGCCGCCATCAGCTTTACAATAAGGAGATAGCAGGAGGGAACCGCAATCTCGGAATAATATATTTCTGGACAGAAAAAGATAAACCTCAACAAAAAGGGGAGTTATCTATCCCTCTGAATATATCGCGAGGTAAGGATGTTTATATAGAACTGTCTCTTGAAAAGAGGAAAGATAAAGTAGAGTTGCGGGTATCTAAGTTTGAATTTGATGGATGACTAATAGCTAAAGTGTGATTTTAAGAAATATCTTATAACTATTTGATATGTCAATGTAATACATGATTTACTACCTACAGATATTTTTTCTTTTATTGTTTCCGCAGATATTACTTGTCCCTGCAAGTTTTAGGCAGGGAAATGCGGCAGAACTTCTGCCATCACTAAAGGCTTCATCTCATGCTGAAATTGAAGAGGTTCGGATTCCTTTGAGTGAATATCAGTATCAAAATGCCCTCTATCTTTATCTTACAGGTGACTATCTCTCATCATCAATATTGAGCAGTAACATTATAAATAATCCCTCTAAAATTAAGGATAAGGCAATTCTTCTCCTGAAGCAATCAGATATAAACAGATTGTCTAAAATGAGAGAGTATCCCATGTTTTCATTTCAATCCTTTCCTAAGGAAATATCTGAGAGAGTGAAATTATTGGATGTTATTTACGAAATGAGTGAATATGAGAGGTTGTTTTTGAGTAAAGAGCTGGATAATTTAGAGACTGCAAACTATTTTGAGGGAATTAGCCTTTTAAGGCTGAATAGGTTAACTGATTCAAAAAGACTTCTATTGCAGATTTCAAGAGATAATAAGCTTTATCCATATGCCAGAATTTCCATTGCCCAGATAGAGGTAATGAAACAGAATTATGAAGAGGCAGAGAATATATTAAGAGATATCCTCAATCATCCTGTCATAGAAAAAGAGAATCTCTCCGAAAGAATTCATCTCTTGCTCGGGCAGGTTTTATTTGAAATGGGGTCTTACTCCAATGCCTTGAATGAGTTTTTATCGGTATCACAAAAGAGTCAATTTTATAGGGAAGCCATTATCGGACAGGCATGGAGTCTTATAAAGCTGGGTTATTATGAAAATGCAATCCCCATCCTTAAGGTAATAAAACCTCTCCCTCCGTATAATCATGAAGATCAGGAGATTCAGATAGTCTTAGGCTACTGTTATCTTAAGACAGGCATGATTAAGGAAGCTGCTGAACATTTCCAATTTTTATCAAATGTATATTCAGAGACAGAGGGCAGATTGAAACAGATAATCAGTGATAAAACTATAAGAAGACAGTATATTTCCAATCTTATTGAGAGAAACTCAGTATCTTTGAGTGATGAGGAACGTTACTACCTTTCGGAGTTACACAGAAATCCGAATCTATCTGACATTGTAGAGGAATACAAGCTTCTGAATATATTAAGGAACGGCTTTTTAAGAAAAAAAGAAAAGGTTATTAATAAAGAGATTTATGTTGATAACATAATAAGATGGATGGAGGATATGCAGAGGAAGATAGGGGAAGATATAGAGTATGTTAAAAACAGTCTGCTTACTATAAGTGGAACGGAAGGAAAAAATAAAGAGATACTCTTGTTAAAAGGGGTTGAGATAGCCAAAAATCAAATACTAAATGACTACTGGCAGAAAACAGTAAAACACCAGATGACTGAGACTGAAAAAAAGATTGTTGAAGCTATTCTCCATGAAGCTGTAGAGGGAATGGGATGTCTTGATTCTCCTGTAACATGCCCTATTTATAGCCATGTAATAGACAGGGGAGTTAAAATGGTTAAATATGATAAATTAGAAGATTTAAAGAGGATAGTGCTGGTAATTGAGAAGTTTGGAAGGGATATAGATAAGATAAAGAAGAAAGATAAGATAGAATTTGAGAATGCTTTATCAAGGGTGATGCCAATCTTTGAGAAGAGGATAGGTAAGGGACGAGAAGACCTGAAGGAACTGGGAATGATAAAGGAGAGGCTCAATAAGGATATAATAGATACAGAGAGGGCATTGGATGAGACGATGAATAGACTGGATAACCATGTGGCAGAAAGGCTTGCAAAAATAAAATTTGAGCTTGCAGATTTTAAGGGTGATATTATTGCAGGAATGGATAGTGCAAAAATGAGTGCTGAAAAGGCGGCAAAAGATAAAGGAAAGTAATCCCAAAAAAAAGTGTAAGTGTAAGTGTAAGTTAAAGGAATCGTTTTTTTCTGACACTGACACTGACACTGACACTATATAGAAATGTGTATAAAGTTTATTTACATATTAATTCTCATATTTCTTATCTCCTCCTGTAAAACAATGGAAGGGAGAAAGACAGAGAAATCTGCTATTAATCTTAATGAGACTTCTTCAGAAAAGAGATTTTTAAAGGAACGGATAAAAGAGTGGGAAGATTATATGAATCTTACAGGGCATAAAGACCTTTCACTTGATACAATTTTAAGGCTTACAGAAGGTTATCTTGAGGCAAAAGATATTTTGTATAAAAAAGATATGGAGGAATATGAGAAGGCACTGGCTGCTGAGAAAGGTTCGTTAAAAGAAGAGATTCGGCAGCCTGAACAGGATTATAGCTCCATTATAAGACATTTCAGGATTCTATCGGATGAGTACCGCTACAGAAAGGGTGCGGATGCAGTCCACTATGCCCTTGGTTATGCCCTCTACGAGCAGGGGGAAAGGGATGAGGCTGTAAAGGTATTTGAGGGGATTATAAAAAACTATCCCCAGAGTATCTATCTGCCAGAGGTAAATTTCAGGCTTGGTGAGTTTTATTTTGAGACGGGACAGATGGGGGAAGCAAGAGACTCATATAGGAGGGTGTTAAATTACCCTCAGTCTATATTTTATGACAAGGCAGTATATAAACTTGGCTGGGTCTATTATAAAATTGATGATTTTAAAAATGCATCGGATTTATTCATGTCACTAATAGATAGGACATGGGAAGGTAAGTTTAAGGAAGCAGGGTTAACTGATGATTCTGTCTCTTGTCTTGTAATGAGCTTAACCCATTTTAATAAGATAGATGAGGCTGTGGAATATCTGCAATCTAAGGGGGTAAGGGGATATGCAACATTAGTATTAGAAAAGATTGGCGAGGTGCTTACACAGGAGACAAGATATGAAAATGCCATATATGTTTACGATTCTCTGATAAAAAATTTCCCTGACAATCCAAATATCCCGTTTATGTATGAAAAAATGGCTGCTCTCCTTGAAGTTAATGGGGATAAAGAAACCGCTATTGCTAAAAGGGAGATACTGGCACACCAGTATAATTACACAACAGCATGGTACAAGAAAAACCATCCGGACGGTTCAGAGAAGATTGATAGTCTCATTTTCAGAACGATTGTTGATGTGTCTAAGGAATATCATTTGAAAGGGAAAAGTGAGGCTAACATAAAGTATCTGCAGAGTGCAATTGATGGTTATCGTAATTTTTTATTGCTCTTTCCTAAGTCTCAAAATTATAAGGAGATAAATCTTTTGCTTGCAGAGGCACTGTTTGATGCCGGGACATATAATGAGGCAGCTATGGAATATGAAAAAACTGCCAAACTCTATCAGGAAACTTTAAAAAGAGGGGATATAGCCTATTCCGCCTTCTTGACTCATGCAGTAATCTTTAATAAGTCTGAAGGTGACAGGAGGGCGGTTATAAACAATGCAGCTCGTATATTGGAGGCATACGAAAAAGATTTTTCTTTGAGCGGTAAGCTGGAGAAGGCACACTACACAATATCTGATATGTATGCCCGGATAAAGGCATACGATAAGGCAAGGGATATCATTATGCCACTGACAAAGGGGAAGGATTTTGCCAATGCCTATAAGAGGATTGCTGAACTTTATCTTGAAGAGGGCAACCTTGGTTCCTCTGAAGATATATATTCAAAGTTGTTCTCTACATCAAAAGACCCCGAGCTGCAGGAAATTCTTGCAAAACTCCGCTACAGGCTTGGTGATGAATATCTGAAGGCTGGCAAGCTGAATGAGGCGGTTGAGAAATTTAATTCAGCATTTACAGTTTATCCTGATTCCGATATTGGAGAGGGTTCCCTGATGAAGATAGGACATATTCATATTCAGAGAAAAAACATAAGTGGCATTAGAGATGTGGTTGGACGAATGGCGAAGGCATATCCAAACTCATCCGGGTCTCTATCCCTCCTTGTAGAGGCAGGACAGCAGATAGAAAATGATGAGCCCTTGAAGGCTGCAATGCTTTATGAGGAGGCATCCTCTATAACATCTGATTCTAAAAATATTCAGAAACTATTATTTGCGGCAGGTATAATATATGAAAAAAACAAGGAATACAATAAGGCGGTAGAGGTATTTAAAAAATGTTTATTAAAAAATGAAATACCACCTGATAGAGAGGCGGAAGCGAGATACAGGTTAGGTTATTCACAAATTAAATTGGGTAAAAAAGAAGAGGGTATGGAAACCTTTAGCAGGTTAAAAGAGCGGAGCGGGCAAACAGACAATATTTTTGTTGCAAAGGCAGAGTTTTTAATTTTAAAGGAGAGGATAAATGTGTATTTAGATATGAAGATTACACAGCCCTTTGAAGAAACACTAAGTAAAAAGACCGAACTTTTAAATCACCTTATTAAAGACTATTCTGATATGGCAAGGTATAAAATGCCGGAGCTTCTGACCGAGATGTTTTTTTCAATGGGGATTGCCCTTGAGAATTTCAGGGATTCCATCCTTCATTCTGAAAGACCATCAGATTTAACAAAAGAAGAACTTGAGGAGTATAGCTTCCTGCTGGAAGAAAAGGCATATCCCTATGATGAAAAGGCTGTCAGGGTATATGAAAACAGCCTGCAGATTAGCAGGGAATATAAGGTGTATAACGAATGGATGCGAAAGGGTCTGGAAAGACTCGTAAATCTTAGACCCGCACTATATAAAAGGGGATTTGCATTTAAAGATGTAAAACCTGTTTTTATATATCCCGAGCCTGTAATGATGGAGGCAGGTCATGCTGAGCAGAGATACAGTAAAAATTAGTCAAGTTGGCTCAGCCAAGAAACTTGTCCCGTTATGTCTTAAAACGGGATGGGCATGCGGCACTCTTTTCTTTATTCTATTATTTTTAACAGGATGTGTAACTAATCAGAAGGAGGGATATTCGCTAAAAAATAGGATTCGTGCTGAATCAGAGGCATTGGTAAAAAAACAGCAGGATGATGAAAGGCAAAGGAAGGCAATAGTACTATTCAATAACGGATTTCAGCTTATAAATAATGATCCGATAGGTGCAAATGCACTTTATCGTGAGGGCATAATACTTATGCCGGAGAGATGGGAGGCTTATTATAATCTCGGCATTACTTATATGAAGCTTTACGACCACGAGAGGGCAATAAAGGAATTCTCTAATGCGTTAAAATACAATGCACCACAATCTAAGGTGTATAATGCCATTGGAGTAACATACCAATCTATGGGAAGAAACGGAGATGCAATAAAGTATTTTAAAAAGGCACTCTCTTTAGAAAAGTCGCCAATTGTAATTATGAATATTGCAAACATTTATCAGGATATGGGGCAGAAAGAGGAATCAATAAAGCTCTATCATCAGATTGAGTTTGTAGATATTTCAAAATTACCCCTTCATAATAACATAGGCAGTCTGAAATATAAGATGGGCGATTTTAAAGGTGCCAGGGATGAGTTTAATATGGCGTTAGAAAAAGAAGGGGAAAATATACAGGTGCTTTATTATCAGGCACAGACTCTTCTGATGCTTGAAGAATATGAGAATGCCTTGAATGTTTATAAGAAAATAGCAGCCAAAAACTCTGCTGACCCTGAGCCTTACAGAAATATGGGTATAATATATGAGATTTATCTTGGAGATATGGCAAGTGCATATGAGAATTATACTGCGTATATAAAAAACGGAGGAGAGAAGACTAAGGATATGGAATCATGGATAGAGGTGGTAAAGGTGAAAATGGTAAAGAAGGAGGGGCAATGAACAGGAGACAGAAGTCAGAAGTCAGAAGTCAGAAGTCAGATTTTATGTTCTCTGTCCTCTGTCTTCTGTCCTCTGTCTTCTGTCTCCTGTTAATTATTACCCCTGCATATAGTGCCAATAAGGGGATAATGAGAGGAGATGAACCTGCAGTGGTTGAGCATATGATAAAGATAGAGGGGAGTGTTGAAAGGCCGAGGGTTATTTTTATTGTGCCGAGGTCAAAATTATGGAGAGACGATATTTTTAAAAAGAGTTTTATTGCGGATATATTGAGACCTGTATATCCAAAACTTTCAATAAAGGAAGGGGGTCCCGATAAGGATTCAAGGAGGTAAATTATATGGAGATATTAGCAAGTTTTTTTAAGGATGGTGGATTATTCATGTATTTTATACTAATGGCATCTGTTATTGGAATAGCCATAGTGGTGGAGCGTGGTATTACTTTACTATTCAGATATAATGTAGATGCCCGCATTCTATGGGAGAGGGTCAGCAAATTTATAGCGGATGGAGATATAGAAAAGGCAAGGTTACTATGCAAAGATTCCAACGCACCTCTTTTCAAGATATTATATGCCGGTCTTTTAGTATCTGATAGGACGGAAAGGGAAATTCAAAATTCCATAGATGAGGTTGCTCTGGAAATAGTACCTGCAATAGATAAGAGGGTTTCTTATCTCTCTACCCTTGCCAATATTGCAACCCTTTTAGGTCTGCTTGGCACTATTCAGGGATTGATCCAGGCCTTTGCTGCAGTTGGAGTTGCAGACCCTTCTCAAAAAGCATCACTCCTTGCTAATGGTATTTCCGTAGCCCTATATACAACCGCCTTTGGTCTTATTGTAGCCATACCGTTACTTGCTATGTATACAGTTCTTCAGGCAAAGGCACATAGATTAATAGATGAAATAGATGAGTTTTCCGTAAAATTTATCAATCTGTTGAACAGGAGGAAGAGTGGCATACAGACCCAGTAAGAGAAGGCGTCATTCTATATCAGATACTGATCTCAATCTGACCCCTGTAATGAATCTCTTTATGGTTATTATACCCTTTCTCCTCCTTACAGCAGTCTTTGCAAAGACTGCAATAATTGATGCATATCTACCACAAGAGAGTGGAAATGGGGGAGGGAGCCAAACTGCTGCCCCCAAAATACTTATTGTAAAAGCAACAGAGAAGGGGATTGAACTTGGAGGAATAGGGGAAGGAATTTTTATTCCGATGCTTGAAGGAAATTTGAATTATAAACAGCTTTCTATAGAACTGGCGAGGCTTAAAAATTCGCATCCTGATAAAGAAGATGCGGTTCTTTTGTTTCCCCCGCAGATAGCTTATGACCATGTAGTTCAGATAATGGATGCAGCGAGGGAAACAACCGGTGAAAATGGTATAAAAAAGACACTCTTTCCAATAATCTCGCTTGGAGAAAATAAATAATGTGTCAGAGAGTTAAAGTATCAAAGAGTCAAAATTTTTTTACTATGATACTTTGAACTCTGAGATACTTTGACTCTAAAAATAGCTATGCCCTTTCAACCATCTAAAAAAAAGAAGAGAAGATCAAGGCTTACTGAGGCAACATTGACACTCACCTCGATGATGGATATGTTTACCATCATCCTGCTTTTCCTTTTGGTCAACTATTCTGCTGAAGGTATTGTAGTTACCGACCCTAAAAAGCTGAGCCTGCCAATCTCTACATCGCAGAAGATGCCGACAAGGAAACTTGATATTCAGATTACTACTGAAGATATTATAGTGGAAGGGGCAAAGATTATGGGTGTAAAAGAGGCGGCGGATAACCATGACTACATTATAAAACCGCTGCTTGATGCATTAGACGAAAACACGAAGAAGGTAAAATTTATTGAAAAAAATAATCCTTCCTTTAAGTTTACTGGGGGGGTCATGATTCAAGGTGATAAGGGAATACCCTTTATCCTTCTCGAGAAGGTTATGTATACCTGCGGACAGGCAGGTTACAGCGGTATATCTCTGACAGTTATATCTCGTGGTTAAAAAAAGAAAGGTTTTTTTTGTATCTCTTCATAAAACAGGTAAAGGGGTTAAAGAGTTTTTTCCCGAACAGTTTCTGAGTATCGGGAAAAAACCTGACTGTGAAATTAATCCCGTACCAGGATTTTCAGAAGGACATAAACTAATTGAAAAATCTAAAATAGGGTATAACCTTATAATCCCTGCAGATTTAGAGGGAACTATTGCCAGAGGGGAGATTATCCTTCCCCTTAAAGGGATTATCGGGTTTGGTTTTTTAAAGAAAAAGGGCAATTCCTATATCTTTCCATTAACCACAGAAGAATGTATTTTTAAGTTAGCAGGCCACACTTTTACCTTTGGCTATAAAGAAATAGTCCCTTCCGAGAAGAAGCCTGCAAAAATTGATAAATTATTAAAGAGGCCATGGATAACAAGAGAGGATTATTCTTTTCTGGTAATCTTTTTACTCTCCACTATTATCAATTTCTCAACAGTTGGTTATTTAAACTCTTTAGAAATAAAAAAAGAGAAGCCGATAGACGCTATTAAGAAGATACCCCAGAGGTTTGCAAAGCTCATACTTCAACCGCCTCAAAAGAAGGTTTTAAAGACTGCTATAGACAAAATGCCGATAGAAAAAAAGGAAGAAAAGGTTGAGAATAAGAAAGAAGATGAGAACAAAAAGGAAGAAATAAAACCGTCGGACGAAGTCAAAGAGATTGATACTGTAAAAAAAGGTAAAGAGGAGATACAAGATATAGAGAATCATGAGAAAGAAGTTGCCATGCTTAACCCTCCGGAGAAACTTACATCATCAATAAATAGAGAGGCGGTGAGGGAAAAAGTGAAAACTAAGGGGCTTCTGGGCGTCATAATGGCAAAGGCGCTGCCGGATGAAGTCTCAAGTGATATTGTCTTTAGGGATATTGACAAGATAGTAAAGGGTATTGAGAAAGGGAGTGGTGATAAAGAGGGAGAGGGTTTACTTGATATAAGGGGTTCAGGAAAGACTGATGATTTGTCAAAGAAGATTAATGAGACCACTCGAAAAATAAAACAAAGGGATACCAGTGAAATAATAGCTGAAAAAAGAGAAATAATAAAAGAAGAATTGAATAAAAATAAGGAGGGTCTTTCTTCTGCCGAAAGGAAGAGGAATGAGGCAGAGGTATATAGGACAGTCAGTACATATATAGGGGGACTTAAGTATTTATATAACAATACACTCAGAAAAAATCCATCCTTGAAAGGAAAAATAACTGTAAAGATAGTTATTTCTCAGGATGGCAAGGTTGTTAAATCGGAGGTTGTATCATCAACACTTGGCTTTCCTGAATTGGAAGAGGCAATTATTAACAGAATATATAGGTGGAGGTTTTCTGAGTTAGACGATGTAGAAGATTTTACAATAGATTATACATTTGATTTTGCCCCTGTTGGCTGAATAAATTTAACAAGATAGATATAGTTCTTGCTATTAAAGTAACATCATGTTATAAGATATTCATTTTTTGGGCAATTTTGCACAGATAGGGAGAGTGATTTGTATGAAATATTTTTTCATTTTATTAAAATTTATATCTTTTCTGTTATTTTGTCTTATACTGCCATCTCTTGCTGCTGAAGAGGGTAAGCCCTCATCATTAAAGAGTTATATAGACCAATTTTATAACTTTAAGGTTGAAGATAAAGAGGCTATACGACCTCCACCCCGTAAGTTGGCAATACCACTAACTCTTTTGCCAAGGGATAAATATGGACTAATTGATTGGGCAGGGAGTGTCAGAGGCGGTATAATTTCTCCAATTTCATCAATTGATGGGGTTGAGGATGATGACCCGATTGACCTTCTTGTGCTTATAAAATCAAAGAAAACCTTTATGACCGATGTCTTATTTCCCCATAGCATTCATACCTATTGGCTTAGATGTAAGAATTGTCATCCTGATATCTTTATACAGAAGGCAGGCGGGAATTCAGAGATGACCATGTGGGATATATTAAAAGGCAAATATTGTGGAAGGTGTCACGGTAAAGTAGCCTTTCCTCTAACGGAATGTTACAGATGTCATATGGAGCGGTCACCACGAGATAAGGTGGAAGAGATAAAGAATGAATAAAAAAATAGAAGACAGAAGACAGAAGTCAGAACACAGAAGACAGAACACAGAAGACAGAAGCAAGAAGCAAGAAGTCTGTTCTCTGTCCTCTGTCTTCTGTCCTCTGGTTTTTTGCTTCTTGTTTCTTGTCCTTATCTCCTGTGCAGGAACTGTAAAACCAGAGAAAATTGGATGGAGGGAGGGGACACTGGTTGTTTACCTCTATCTTCCAAATTCTAATCAACAGGACATAAATTTTACAATCGAAGGGCTTGAAATCAAACAAAGGGATGGAGAATGGATTAAATTATCAGAAAAACCATTAACAATAAGGTCTCCTGACATAGCAAAGGGTCAGGTTCTGCTAACCGAATCGGCTATAAGGGAAGGGGAGTATGATAGGGTGATGATACGTGTCTCTGATGCCAGCGTGAGTAGAAATGAGAAATATCATACACTGGCACTTCCACAACCGAGAGGGGAAATTGAGATAGAGGGAACTGTTGTAAATATCAGGCATGGGGAGAGTATAGCCCTGTTTTTAATATGGAACCCTGATAAATCTATATCAAATAACTATCTCTTCAATCCATCAATAAAAATAGAGCTTCAGGAGGTCTCCCCACAGACATTACTTTTATATGTAACAAACAGCGGTTCGGATTATGTTTCAGTTATTGACAGATTTGAGAATAGAGTGGTAGGAGTTATTGGTGTAGAGAAGAATCCTACCGGATTAGTCTTAAGCCAGGAACAGGAACGGATATATGTGCTTAATTCTCGGTCAAATAGTATATCAATCATTGATACATCACAGGATTATGTTCGGGATAGAATACAGTTTGCATCAGGGATTGAACCGATTGAGATGGCAATGATTCCTTACAGTGATAAGAGAAACCATGGAAAACTCTATATTACTAACAAGGGGTCTAATGATGTTACAGTGGTGGACACATTTATGAAGTCGCAGATAAAGAGCATAAATGTTGGAAATGCCCCGATTGGAGTATCTGCCAATCCATCAAGGCAGGAAGTATATGTAGCTAATAGTGGGTCAAACTCTGTTTCGGTTATTGATTCAATGACAGATGCAGTAAAGGCTACCATAAATGTTGATAGAAAGCCTGTAGATATCGTAGTTGTAAGAGATAATATTTATGTCCTTAATGCGGAATCAGATAGTATTACAGTTATAGACACAGTAACAAAAACGATTAAGGGGAGAATACAGGCTGGTATTAATCCGCGAAAGGGGATTTATTCTGAACAATACAACAGGATTTATCTTTCAAATTATAGCAGTGGGGAGGTATCTTTTTTGATACCATCATCAGCAGTTATTACGAGGAGTATCAAGGCAGGAGAAAAGCCTGTTGGACTGGCGATTGATGAAAGTAGAAACCGTCTCTACATCACCGATTACAGTTCCGATAAGGTGATACTTATCAATTCTGTCTCCGAAGTTGCAGAAAAGGTAATTATAGTTGGAAAAAGACCTTACGGAATTGTTTCAGTGAAATAGATTTTAGACAGGATGAACAGGATGGACAAGATTCTTTTATTTTTTTCATCCTGTATATCCTGTCTAAAATCAGATTTTTGTTCAGGTATCAGTAGTGTCCGCTAAAAATTAAAAAAGCATGGCTTGTAAGCCTCTTTTATTGGATAATTGAAGTTGACAAAACCCAATACCAATAAGGAGGAACAAACCATGCACAAGGTTGGAACTATATTCTCGGAACTCTTGA
>JACQBS010000052.1 GCA_016194325.1 Nitrospinota bacterium
CCCCTTCCTATACGGTCTGTCTGCACCCATTGCATCAACAGAGTCTGCAATACATAGGATTCTTGCCATAAGGGGTATCCCCTCCCCTTTCAAACCATCAGGATAGCCCTTGCCATTGTAAAACTCATGGTGATGTTTTACGCCAGGGATAATATCCTTCATCTGCTTTATTGATAATAGTATCTCTGCACCCTTTGCTGGATGCTCTTTAACAATTTTATATTCTTCATCTGTCAATTTCCCTGCCTTATCAAGGATTGCTTCGTATGTCCCAATCTTTCCTATATCATGCAAGAGACCTGACAGCTCTAAATCCCTAAGCTCTTTTTCAGAAAGCTCTATCCCCTTCCCTATTTCTACAGAATACTTTGTAACCCTCTCTGAATGACCTGCTGTCCATCTTGATTTGGCATCTATTGCAGAAGAGAGTGATTTGACAGTGCCCATAAAAAGCTCATTAAGGTCTGTTATAAGCCTCGTTTTTTCCAGTGCAACACCTATCTGATATGCTAATTTTTCCAGTGTTGAGAGGTCTTCAGGGGTAAATGCAGAGGGTCTTTTTGAGCCAAGGTTCAGGACACCCACAATCTCATTCTTAGCGACCAACGGAATCCTTACATGCGAAAGAAAACCCTCCTTTAAAAGCCTCTCCTCAAGGGGGAGCAGACCTTTTATTTCCCTGAGATTCGCCATATACTGATGCCTGCCTGTCTTTATGACATCTGTTGTGCTGGTGCTTTCAAATGGAACAACCGTCTCTTTCTGAACAATGTTTATCCCAAAGCCTGCTGAGTATATAAAACCATTCTTCTCTTTATCCACCATCGCAATAGTTGCCCTGTCGCAGGCAATCAGCCTCCCAATCATCATAATAGCTGTATCAAGCATTTCGGTGCTTCTAAGGGAGGAGAGGATGCTCCTGTCTATATCGTTCATCACCTGTATAGTTTCAACCTTGTGGGATAGCTCCATTGCATTATCAATTGATTCCCTGTAAAGCCGTGCCTGTTCAAGTGCTGTTGAGACCTGATTTGATATTCCCTCCATAACCTTCATATCCTTTTTAGTAATCTCAGGTTTTTTTCTGTATATGCCAGAGATAAAACCTAAGAAATCCTTCCTGCCCGACAGGGGAATTATGCTGATTGTGTTAATACCCTGAATATATGGGAATAGAACCGAACCCTCATTGCTTACTTCTTCTATAATCGGGACTCTATTGGCAAATGCTTTTATAAGGATTTCTGTATCATATTTAATCTGGCTCGTCCTGAATATGGGGAGTATGGCATAAGGTAAACCTATGCTGGAGTTTGGTATATAAATATCTCTCTTGTCATCCCACAGATATGCAAGACAAATATCGCACCCTGTAATCTCATGACTGCATTCCAATACCTGCGATATGAGTTTATCAATATCAGTTATGTTTGCCATTGCCTCAGCAATCATAAGGAGGTGGGTATTTACCTCTACCTCTCCTTCTAATCTTTTCTTTGCACTCTCCATCTCAGTAATAGACTCATTTGCATCCTCCAGCATATACATCATTGCACGACGCTCATCATCCATCGCCTTTTGCCTTTCTTCTCTTTCCGATTTTAATAACTGAAGCTCGGCGTCTTTCTTCTCAATCTCAGACTTTAACCGTTCAAGTTCGTTTTTTAATTCTGGCATATCTTTTCTATTTTGGTAACAGAAGGCTTTATGCCTGTATGAAACAACCCCCTAACCCCCTTTGTTAAGGGGGATTACTCAGCCTGAAGGTTGCGGCTACCTCATTCCCTTCATTATCTTCAATTCCTCCTCCAACTCTTTATTTCTCCTCTTCAGCTCCTCCATCCTAAGTTCCCTTTTTATCGTAATCTTCCTGAACTGCTCCAGTTCTTCAATCCTCTGTTTAAGTTCTATCTCTGACTTTTTACGCTCTGCAATATCCCTTATAATCCCTATTGCATGCCACTCCTCTCCAATTCTGAAAGCAGATACTGATAGTTCAATGGGAAACTCTGTGCCGTCTTTTCGTAAACCATCAACCTCAACAACCTTCCCGATAATAGGACCTTGCCCTGTCTTAAAGAAATTTTTTAAGCCCTCCTCTCCCTTCTCACGATACCTTTTGGGGGCAATAAAGCCATGTATCTTTTTTCCGATAGCCTCATCTACCCTGTATCCAAACATCTCCTCAGCCTTTTTATTCCAACGATGAATAATACCTGGGAATATAAGAACAATAATGGCATCGTTTGCAGATTCTGTAATTGCACTAAACTTTTTTATACCCTCTTCAATCTTTTCACCCATATTATGATAGAGTGTATCAAGCTGTTTAGCCATCTCATTCATTGCCTTTGATAACTGCTCAATCTCATCCCCTGTCTTAATATCAAGCCTTACCTTGAAATCACCGCCGGCAATCTTCTCGGCTCCGTTATGGATGGCCTCTATCGGTCTTGTAAAAAGCCTTGTGTAAAAGGCGGCAAAGAAGATGTCGAATGTTGTGAGGATAATTCCTCCTGCGATAATGGTTATCCATAGCATCCTCCATTCCCTTTGTAGTTCCTCTATTGCCCCGGCAATTTCTTCCCTGTCTATCTCATGGTACCTGTCAAGCATCTTTATGGCGGGATACGCCCATTTATAGTCCATCTCCTTCATAATCGCTGCAGCCTTCTTATCGCCAACAGGTTCTGGTATTGCAAATATCTTTTGCAAATATGAGGTTTGCAATCACAGCCCTTTCATCAGCAATAGTGTGAATCTTATGCACAGAATTGTGTATTGCATTTTCACTGTAAAGCGCAAGGATTCCGCCGATTACCATAAACAAACAGATAAGTGAAAAGAACGCAATAATGAGTTTTGTGCGGATTTTAAATCTCATAGATTCATATAAATTCGGTAGTCGCAGGCTTTAGCCTGCGTTCTTTACGCTACCGTAAAGAGCCTGCCCCGAACTTGTTTCGGGGTTGCGGCTACCTTATAAAGCGCATACTTTGTTTCTCCCCTCTTCTTTTGAGCGATACAGGGCATTATCGGCCAATTTTACGAGGTCATCTGCTAATTTTAACTCCTCTGTATATGAAGCTACACCGAGGCTTATAGTAACTTTCCTACCATTAAATTCATTCTCTTCTACCGCCTTTCTCAATTTCTCTGCAGTTATGAGCGCCATCTCCCCTTCTGTCTCAGGCAGGACAACCACAAATTCCTCTCCACCGTATCGTGCAACTGTATCCGATTTTCTCACTGTATTCTTTAAAACCCCTGCAATATTTCTTAAAAGCTCATCTCCGGCAGGATGACCATAGGCGTCATTATATTTTTTAAAAAAGTCTATGTCTATCATTATAAGGGAGAGGGGTCTTTTATACCTCTTAACCTTTTCAAATTCTTCATTAAGATAAGCGGTAAAATAGCGGTAATTATAAAGGGATGTCATGCCATCTGTTATGGCAAGCGCCCTTGTCTCTTCAAAGAGCCTTGCATTCTCAAGCGCCATTCCAATCTGATTTGCCGCAGCAAGTAAAAGCTCAAAGGAAACAATATCAAATACCTTCCCTCCCAATCTATAGGCGTTTAGCACCCCTATAACCTGCCCCCTCCCTTTAAAAGGCGCACAGATTAGTGAGCTTACATTATCATCAAGCCCATCTGTAGGCTTAAAATGTGGATTTTTAGAAAGGTCGTTAATAATCTCTGCCTGCCCTGTCATGGCAATCCAGCCATAGATACCCTCTCCCAATCTAAATCTTGTTTTCATAGCCTTTTCGGATATTCCCGTGCCTGTAACAGTATATATATCTGTTCTATCCGCATTCATAAGCATTATATTGATTTTATGTAGTTTCAATGCCCGGCTTACCTCTTCCACAACCTGATTCAAGACCTTTTCCATTTCAAGTGTCGCTGTGAGGGTCTTGCTTATATTGTAAAGTGTATAGAGCTGTAATATATTCTGGTCAAGCTGGCGGTTTGTCTTTTCAAGTTTCTCCGAATATTCTCTTACCTCTGTGATTTTCTCTTTCAGGGATTGTGCCATATTATTGAATTCCATCCCCAACCCTTCAATCTCATCACCTGTCTCTATTTTTATTTTATTGTCCAAATTCCCCTGACCAATAACCTTTGCTGCATCAGTAAGCTCTAAAAGAGGTCTTACCACACCTTTTGTAATTAAAAGGACAGTTAAGATAATTCCGAATAAAGAGACAGAGAACAAAAGGATATAGATTTTCAATATCCTGTTATCTATCTTTGAGGCTTCTATATTATGGATCTCCATCTCTCCTTTTGCAATTATATGAAAATTTTCAATTAAATTTGTCAGCCCGTCGGCAAAGGCATCCATCTCCTCCATTAGCCTTGCTGCCTCTCTATTGCCAACAGGATTTTCAGTAGATAGAAGAACCATAGCCTTTTGCTGAAGCTCAATGAATCCCTTTTCTACCTCTTTTTCAAAGGTCAACTCCTCATCGGTTTTACCTTCGCCAATCTTGATATTTGTAAGTGCAGATGATGTATCTGTAACGAGATGGGCAAAATTCTCACGCTCTTTTATATCCCCTGTTATAAGATAATCATTGGGAGGCATTAAAAGTCTTTGGATAAGGATTTGAAGGTCTGATATATATTCTATTCTCCTGGCAAGCTCATCTGTCCTTTTCTGGATAGATGAATACAAATTCAAGCTTATATAGCTGAAGATTGCAAGTATGAGAAAAAGGACAAGTCCAACCCCATGCGCCCCGATAAGCTTTTTGCTGATTCCCAATTTCATAGAACTATTCTCTCCCCTTCTCCATCTTCTCCAGCCTATCCTTCAGCTCCTTCATCCTTAATTCCCGTTGTATTGTGGCTTTTTTGAAACGTTCAAGCTCCTCAACCTGTTTTTTAATCTTCTCCTCAGCCTGTTTACGCTCAGTGATGTCTTCCACTATCTCTATAAATCCGACTATACTGTCATCCTTATTTTTAGTCAGTATAAACAATACGCTGGCTGGAAATTTCTCGCCATTCTTTCTGACCTTCTCACCTTCATAGGAGAACCTCAAGTTAGCGATTAGATTATCAATTAGTTCCTGATATTTTCCTGACTCAATAAAATCTTTCGGGAAGAATATTTCAATACTCTGCCTGCCGATAATCTCTTGTGGGGTATAGCCGAACATGTGGAACGCCCCTTCATTATATGCAAGTATATTTCCATCAAAATCAGCAGCAATTATGCCATAGCCAACAAAGCCGTCAAAAATAGTTTTAACAAAATCTGTATTCTCTCTGAAATAGGACAGAACCCTCTGTTTAATCAATTCATCACTATCACTGCCCTGTGGACTACCATTATTCATGCTCATATCTCCCTATCCTCTCTCCCGATTGCCTTTATGAACACCCTGCCTGAGTTAAGGTGAAACTCAACACTCCGACCGTAGTTTCCTCCTGTATCCTCGCTGACAAGCGGTATCCCTTCCTTTTTTAACAACTCTCTGATGCTCATAATGTTCTGCTCTCCTATTCCTTTGCTTAATCCCTCATAACTGGAAAACATCCTCGCCCCGCCCGCCATCTTTGCCGCAATATTTTTTGTCAGCGGTCCCATCCTTTTTATCTCTTTAAGAATGGTCTCAATTGCTGTATCTGCAGACCGATATGGAAATGATATATGAGAATTGTTCTTATTTATGTGGATTGAATCAGGGTGCATTACATGGGCGAGACCCCCTATTTTTATTTTTGAATCATAGAGTATCACAGCCACGCATGAGCCAAGCCCAACTGATTTAATTATATGGGGAGATTCCGTTACAACCCCCTCACCCATTTCAACATGGATAATCATTTATTAATTAGCTGTCAACCTTCAGCTATCAGCCGTCAGCAGTTCTGCCACGCTGTGAATCAACCGATATTCAAAATCTTTTTTGCCTCGTCAGAGGAACCTACTCTTGAGCGGGTTGAAATAGACCATACAAAGCTTGATTTGATGGTGATTGATCCAGAGAGAAGACTCCCTTTTGGACGGCCATGGCTGACGACTGCAGTCGATATTTATACAAAATCTGCATTAGGCATCTACCTGAGCTTTGATCCCCCAAGTTATCTCTCTGTAATGCAGAGTCTTATACATACTATTACTTCCAAGGCATATGTCCAGAAAAAATACCCGAGTATTGTAAATACTTGGGATACATATGGAATTATGGAAACTTTAGTACCGGACAACGCTAATGAATTTATATGCACTCATTTCGAAGATGCCTGTTTACAGTTGGGAATAGTAATTCAGTATGCTCCACCCAGACTCGCATGGTACAAGGGAAGTGTTGAAAGATATTTTGGCACAATCAACAGACAGTTACTACATCAACAACCTGGTACAACCTTCTCAAACATTATTGACAAAGCAGATTATGATACAAAAAAGAATGCAATTATATCAATGGATACATTATTGGAGATAATTCATAAATGGATCATTGATATATATCATCAACAGGAGCACCGTGGGATTAAAAATACCCCGGCACAAGCATGGAAAACAGCGATTGAAGAATTTCCTCCGGCTTTACCGCCAAATAAACGTGAGCTTGAAGTTCTCTTGGGAATGATTGAGGAAAGAACTGTTTCTGCTAAAGGGATTGAACTTTTTGGGCTATTTTATAATTGTGATGAGCTTTTGTCACTCAGACTGGGTCAGAAGAGGGAAAAAGTTAAAATTAAGTACGACCCTACAGATATTTCTGTAATTCACGCATTTGATCAATTTAAAGGAGTATTTATACCAATTCCTGCATTAGACCAAAGCTACACAAAAGAAAGGTTGTTCAGAACTATGCACGGCAGAGGGTAAAAGGGTATGTAGATATTATAGCTTTAGCCCGCGCAAAAGAAGAGATTAATAAGATTGTATCAGCAGAATGGAGTAACATAAAAAAGAATTCAATAGGATAAAAGATGGCACGGTATAAAAATATTGGGCAGCAAGAACATAAAGACCTATTAAATATGGAGCAAAATAATAATGAGTTGAAGGATAATGCAGTTCAATTGAATTCAAGAAATAAAATAAATCAAATGAGTGGATATGGACACAATCTAATAAATATATCAAAGTTTGGTGAGTTTAATTCAGTTCCTGAAAATAAAGAAATAAAAACAAGAGATAAAAATTGTAATAAAAATCAGGAGGAGAAATCTACTGAACAGCCTGACAGTTCTTTAAAAATACCTGCTGAAGAGACCATAAATATTTCAGAAACGAAAGATGATGCTCCTCTTGATATGACGGAATGGAGCGCTGATTACAACTTGCCAAAATAAGGAGATGTAACAATGAATGAACTGAATATTGATTACTCAAAAATGGCTATTCGCGAGAGAATTTGTTTGGTTGAGAAGATATGCATTATACATCCTTTGTTTAAAGGTACGCTCGATAAGATTAGAGAATGTCATGAATGTTCTAAATATTCTGCAGAACCAAAATGCATACTCATAACAGGACCATCTGGTGCTGGGAAGACTACTATCTCCAGACATTATGTAAGCCAATTCCCTAGACAGACATCTGAAGAAGGAACTATTATTCCTGTGTTATTTTCAACTATTTCAGTGCCAGCGACAGTAAAAAATGTTGCATCAGGACTCCTTTATAGTATGGGGGACCCAATGGCACATAAAGGGACAACATACAACAAAACTTTACGATTATATAAGCTTATAAAATATTGCGCTGTGAAATTGATAATACTGGATGAATTTCAGCATTTTATTGACAGAGATTCTGATAAAGTCTTGCAGGTTGTTTCTGACTGGTTGAAAGTTTTATTAGATGAAACGAATATACCTATGATTTTGATTGGGATGCCAAAATCAGTAGAAATTCTCCTTGCTAATGAACAGCTTCAGAGGAGATTTTCCACCAGAAAAGAACTTAGCCCTTTTTCTTATAAAACTCCCGAACAACAAGATGATTTTAGAAAGTTCCTAAAAATTTTAGAGAGCAAACTACCATTAATGGAGCAATCTTATTTATATGCAGCGGATACATCATTTCGTTTCTTTTTCGCCACAAATGGAATAATTTCAAAAGTAATGAAAATAGTGCGCAAAGCAACGGTTTTGGCTCTGGAACAGAAACTGGAAAAACTTACTATGGACATACTTGCTCAGGCATACGATTATGAAATTGCCTCAAAGGAATTTATAGTGGAAAATCCTTTTAATGAAAATATTGACAAGCTGTTAAACTCTTCTAATAAAGAAACACCACAGACAGTAAAAGCTACTAATAGGCGTATAAAAGCAAAGAAAAAAGAAGAAAATATTTCTAACATATTAAGCATATCATGAAGAAAATAAATAAACTCCTTAGAACACCAAGACCATACCCTAACGAGAGCTTTATGGGTTATATGTTAAGACTCACCGAACAAAATGGTTATGATTCTATCTCGTGGATTCTTACTATGGCTGGAATTGCGCCAGTTCAACAATGAAGTGCAACACTTGGGAAGCAGAAAGGAGAAATGCTATCCTAAGTGTCTATGACAAAACGATACAATCACCTAACCTTGTCTGAAAGAGATCAAATTACGATAATGCTGTATGAGGGGAGAAA
>JACQBS010000049.1 GCA_016194325.1 Nitrospinota bacterium
AGATATAAATGACCTGAATGAATCAGGTTTCTCCATCACCTTTGATAAGAGAATCAATTCATATATATTTACCGATTCAGATTTTACACTTCGTGACCTTGACCTTAATAATGACGAGCTGACTGCATTGCTTATAGGGAAGCAAATAGCCCATCGTATGGGAAAACCCTTTGAGAAGGCTTACCAGTCTCTTTTAAAGAAAGCACACAAGGATACCGGTATCAAAACCGGTGAAGGGTTAAAGAAAATAGAAGATAAGCAACAATTTTTTATAGATATAGACCCGATGGAAGGATTTGATGAAATTGAGAAACAATATAATGCTGTAAGCAAGGCAATGGAAAAAAAGGTTGAGATAGAAATAGGTTATAAGGCGATGAAAAATGAAAAAGAAACCAAAAGGACTATCGCTCCTTACGGCTTAATCTTTGAGTATGGGCTATGGTATGTAATAGGATACTGTAACCTCCGTAAAGGGATACGCGTTTTCGCCCTTGACTGCATAAAGGATTTTAAACTTACGGACAAATATTACAGTATCCCGGATGATTTCAGGTTAGAAGAACACTTTAAACCAGGCTGGCACATGATAAGATACGGCAAGCCAGTTGAGGTGGTATTGAAATTTGGGAAGGAATACGCAAGGTGGATAAAACGCAAAAAATGGCATCCGACTCAGGCAATAGAAGAAAAAGGGGACGGCATAATAATATTTAAAGTAACGGTAGAAGGGACAAGGGAACTCAAATGGTGGATATACCACTGGATACCGTATGTTGAGATTTTGTCCCCTCCTGAACTCAGAAAAGAGGTGATGGAGGAGATGAGGGGGATGTTGAGAGTGTATGAAACTAAAATATCTACTTAACACCATTCCAAAGACACTGCCCAACGGATAGCATCAATTTGTGATAAGATTTACCGTAATGACATGAATATGGAAATAAAGAATGTTTGCAAAGCGAGAAGTGCTAAAGGAATTAAAGTTATGAATTGCACAGAAGATATTCTTCCAGATGTTCTTGAGAAAGGTCTAAAAGTTATTTTTGTAGGTGTTGCCGTAGGGAAAAAATCTGCCGAGAAAAAATCATATTACGCTGATAAAAGAAATAAATTGTGGGATGTTTTAAAAGAGTTTTTTCTGAATAATATTGAGTCTGATACAGACCTTAGAGAAATAAATTGCGATGGGCAATCTAAGATTCTCCTTAAAAATGGTATTGGTTTGACTGATCTCATTAAAAATCGTTTTGGAGGCGACAATAAAGTTGGAATTTTATCAAAGGAAGATCGTAAATGTTTCATTGATAAAATCAGAGAATACAAACCCAAAGTTGTGGCTTTTAATGGAAAAAAGGCTGCTAAATTATTTTATGCCAAAAAAAATACAAAAAATATAAATTATGGTGAACAGGAACCTCAGAAACCTATATGCGAAACCAAAATAAAGTTTTTCGTTCTTCCTTCAACATCAGGAGCTGCCAGAAGGTTGAATGAAAATTATTGTTATTGGGAGGAATTGGCAAAGGAAATATCAATTTAATTTTGTAATCCCGCTCATAGCTGTTTTTTCATCAGTCCAAAAGTCTTTTTTATCATCTGTTATTCTTATCCATACTACTCTCTTTTGTCCTGAACTTTCCAGAAAAGGCGAAGAAAAACCAAACTGACATAAGGTTGTCATATTGCCTGATTATAATTGTCTTATAAAAATAAATAAGGGGGTGTTTTTATGTTAAAGATGTGTCGCAAAAAAAATCGTGAAATTATAAAACCATATAAGGACAACGTTGAATATTTGGCAGACCAGTTTGAAAGATTAGAACTTTTAGATGGGGATGAGGGGGCAGATGATGAAGATGGATTACTGCCAAATCCTTTAAGATATAGAATAGTATCAAGAAAGGTCAGAAGGACTAATAATAAACCAGACAATGATAATAGACTAATGGAATTAGAGAAAAGGATTGAAAGTAGACTTGCTGTAACGGAAAGAACATTTCCATTTGAAGAATTTAAAAAGAAAAAATCTTTAACAAGAATGGATGAATTGATTATTCTTGAATTGCTTGAGGGGGAGGTATTCGGCAGTTCTGAATATGATGTTAAAGAACTAATTGACCTCGTTAGCAAAAATACCTATGAAAGGCTAAAAAATATAAAATTATTTCAAAAAGAGGGGAGGTTAGTTAAAGAAAAGATTATAGAGGTTGATTATGAACATAATATTTTTGGCATGGCACAATATATAAAATTAAATAATAAGATAAAAGCATTGCTGCTTGAAGAAAAAGGTGTAAAAAATAAGTTAAATATAAAAGAGGATGATTTTTTCGAGATAATAAAACCGACTATACCCTTTGATAAAGTTATTCTCCATAAGAAAACATTTGAGGATATAGGGCTTGCAATAGAGATGATACAGGGCAATACATCAAGACTTTTGTATGAATGGGGTATCAAATTCAGCAACTTATACCAGTCAGAGAAAGTTAAAAGGAGAAGAAGAAATCATCCGGTTACAATGTTATTTTATGGGGCACCCGGAATAGGTAAGACCCTTACGGCAAATGCAGTTGCTTATACATTAAAAAAAGAATTATTAACCTTTGACTGCTCTAAGATATTGGATTTATATGTAGGTGAGAGCGAGAAAAATGTCAGGAAGATTTTTGATAATTATAGAGAAATATCAAAGGGCATGAAAAACCCTCCTGTGCTTCTATTGAATGAAGCAGACCAGTTTTTACACAGGAGAATAAATGCCACAAGGTCAGTAGACAATATGTATAACCAGATGCAGAATATCTTCCTTGAGCAAATGGAAAAGTTTGAGGGTATTCTTATTGCTACTACAAATCTTATAGAAAATATAGATGGCGCCTTCTCGCGAAGATTTCACTACAAGATAGAATTCAGAAGGCCGGGAACTAATGAAAGGTTAAGGCTCTGGGAGGTTCATATACCTGAAAAAGCCCCCTTATCAACCGATGTGAATTTATGGCATCTATCAGAGCATTATGACCTGTCAGGGGGGCAGATTGCTGTGGTTGTGCATAATGCTGCAACAAGGGCTGCAAGGAGGGGGGATAGAATTATGATGGAAGATCTGATTGATGCTTGTGAGATGGAGATAAAGGGGAATTTTGATGAAAAAGCCAGGGTGAGAGTTGGATTCTGAGTTTAATCTATCTTTATATTGTTAAACCTTAAATAATAGAGGAGGGTTATGTTATGGAAAAAGGACAGTTTATTTTAAATAAAGAGTCAATTCTTTTTAGCCCCGAAGCAATGAAAGGTAAATCGGAAGACCTGAATAATCCTACACTTCTTTTTACTTTACCATCCGATAAATTTCTCACAATTTTAAAGGAGGTTAAGGAGCATAAATCTCTGGGTAATAAAGAAAAGTTTTTAAAAGAGGTGTTTAATTTACCTTTAGATGAACTTGTTACTATAAGCAGGGGTATTTCTTATTACAAGCTTTTACTGTTTCAAAAGGCGCTGTTTTCAATTCTTAATAACTGGAAGATAACAAAAAAGGTAAAAATAGATAAATATGAAGAACAAATCAGTCCTGTTGAGTATACAGCCTTTGAGATTGAATACGGCATCAAGGAAGATGCAATAGAAGAAGGCACTATATTGCTTATAAGTCCTGATAATAAAAAACTTGTTGTAGAGTTTATGGAGTATGGAATGGAAATTGATAAAAAGATACCAATGGCGAAACTTACATGCGAAAAGGATAGAAAGGTCTGGCTTGAAGGATTAATCAGAGAAATAGACGATTGGATGCTTAAAAATAGCTACTTCAAAGGGAAAAAGATAAAGCCAGATGGGACATTCCTTGATATCAAAAAAGGGAAATATAGCTGGGACGATATCATACTTGACGAAACCATAAAAAATGAGATAAAGCGTAATATAACAGATTACTTTGAATTAAAAGAAATCTATAACAAGAATAACCTGCCCTCTAAAAGGGGAATACTCTGTTATGGCATGCCGGGGACGGGTAAAACGCTCTTGGGAAAAGTCTTAGCATCACAGGTTGATTCAACCTTTATATGGGTTACCGCATCTAATGTGCCTAATGCAAGTAATGTTTTTGAACTATTTAGAGTCTGTGTATAAACTCACGTTTTCATAAAAAGTCGTCATTCTCGCGAAGGCGGGAATCCAGTCTTTTCAATAGATTCTGGATCCCCCGGTCAAGCCGGAGGATGACGAATACTGAGTTTATACACAGACACTATTTAAAATGGCGAGGGAGTTATCGCCTGCAATAGTATTTTTTGAAGACCTTGACCTTTATGCATCTACAAGGGGATATGACAGCTCAAATGACAATACCCTTGGAGAGATACTCGTTCAGATTGACGGATTTATTGAGAATAACGATATTTTCATAATAGCCACAACAAATGATATAGCGGCGATTGAGCCGGCTTTAAAGGATAGGCCAAGCAGATTTGATTATATTGTGGAATTTAAACCGCTAAATGAGAAGCTAAGGGCAAAAATGCTGTCTCATATGATGAAAGGCTACCAGATAAAAGGCGACCATCTGATATTGGGAAAAGAGGTTGCCAAATTGTCAGATAAAATGACAGGGGCTGAGCTAAATGAATTTTTTATTTCAGCAGTTAAAATGACAATAGAAAAGAGGAGCATTGATGAAGAAAAAAGGGTAATCCTTTCCTATGATATTTTCATGGAGACAAAGGAGAAGATTGGGATAAATAATAAGAGGTTGATAGGATTTGGGAAATAAAATATGACGGTGTTTTTCAACAATCTGTTAATTTATTGGCAGTGAGGATGGGATTGGCGTATAAGTTCTTTCATCAGGTTCTGCTTCTATTTTTGGTGTAATGATTGGAGATTCTTCAAGTGCAACCCTTAAGACCTCATCCATATTTTCAGCAAGGTTGATTTTAAGTGCCTTCTTTATGTTTGCCGGTAAATCTTTTAAATCCTTTTCATTCTCTTTTGGCAGTATGATATTATAGATTTCGCCCCTGTGGGCAGCGAGTAGCTTCTCCTTTACACCGCCTATTGGCAACACCTTCCCCCTTAATGTGATTTCGCCTGTCATTGCTATGTCCCTCCTCACAGGTCTTTTTGTGAGTGCAGAAAGGAGGGCAGTTGCCATTGTAATTCCTGCTGACGGCCCATCCTTTGGAATGGCACCTTCAGGGACATGGATGTGTATATCTACTTTCTGATAAAAGTTTTTGTTGAGTCCCATCTCCTTCGCCCTTGACCTTACATAGCTTAAGGCTGCCTGTGCAGACTCCTGCATTACATCGCCTAATTGTCCTGTAAGCGTAAGATTCCCCCTCCCGTCCATGAGTGTAACCTCTGTCGTGAGAATCTCACCCCCTACCTCTGTCCATGCAAGACCTGTTGCAAGCCCGACCTCACTCTTCTCAGCCTTTTTACTTACGCGATAAATTGGGATACCAAGGTATTTCGCAAGACTCTTCGGTGATATAATTATCAACTTAGAAATTTTCTTTTCTGTAGCTATCTTCTTTGCTACCTTTCTGCAAATATTGGCAATCTCCCTCTCAAGATTTCTTACCCCTGCCTCTTTTGTATAGTGCCTTATAATTTTTCTCACAGCTGAATCGGTAAACTGAATCTGCTTTTCTTTAAGTCCGTGGTCTTTGATATTTTTAGGCATAAGGAAGAGTTTTGCAATATTCAGTTTCTCCTCCTCTGTATATCCCGGCATCCTCAATACCTCCATCCTGTCAAGCAGAGGCTGGGGGATTGTGTGAAGGACATTTGCAGTTGTAATGAACATCACCTCAGAGAGGTCAAAGTCCACTTCAAGATAATGGTCATTGAAGGCACAATTCTGTTCAGGGTCAAGCACCTCTAATAGAGCAGCAGACGGGTCCCCCCTGAAGTCCATACTCATCTTGTCAATCTCATCAAGCATAAATACCGGATTCTTTGTCCCTGCCTTTTTGACCGACTGTATAATCCTTCCGGGTAAGGCACCTATATAAGTCCTCCTGTGCCCCCGTATCTCAGCCTCATCCCTGACACCGCCGAGAGAAACCCGGACAAACTTTCTCCCTGTAGCCCTTGCTATTGATTTACCGAGAGATGTCTTCCCGACACCCGGCGGTCCCGCCAGGCACAAGATAGGCCCCTTCATCTCCTTTACAAGTTTTCGGACAGCCAGATACTCAAGCACCCTCACCTTTACCTTATCCAATCCATAGTGGTCTTCATTTAAAATCTTTTCAGCCTCTTTTATATCAAGCTTTTCCTTTGTCTTTACAGCCCAAGGTATATCAACAAGCCAGTCAATATAGTTTCTCACCACTGTCCCTTCTGCAGACATAGGAGGCATCATCTCAAGACGCTTCAGCTCTTTCATCGCCTTTTTATTTATCTCTTCAGGCATCTTTGCCTTCTTTATTTTTTCTCTTAACTCCTCAATTTCAGTCTTGAACTCATTAAATTTGCCCAGCTCTTTTTGAATAGCCTTCATCTGCTCTTGCAGGTAATACTCTTTCTGGCTCTGCTCCATCTGTTTTTTTACCCTTCCCCTTACCTTTTTTTCTAGATTGAGTATCTCAATTTCAGATTCTATTAGATTGTAAAGATCCTCCAGACGAGCTTGCGGGGATATTATTTCAAGGAGCCTCTGTTTATCAGAAGTCTTCATTGAAAGGTGTGCTGCTACAGAATCTGCAAAGTGTCCGGGGTCGCTGATGTTTTGTATGGACATTAGTATTTCGGCAGGCATCTTCTGGCTAAGCTTGACATATTCTTCAAAATGCCCCTGCAGGCTCCTCATTAGCGCTTCCAGTTCTGGAGAGGTCTCGCCCTTCTTTTCAGGGAAAGAGACCTTGACCTCAAGGAAACTGCTGTTTTCAATAAACGAATCTATCTTAACCCTGTTTACTCCCTCTACCAGAACCTTTACAGTTCCATCAGACAGTCTCAGTATCTGGAGTATCTCTGCCGCAGTTCCTATATCATATATATCTTCGGGGGCGGGGTCATTTGTCTTTGGTTTTTTCTGGGCAGCGAGAACAATCCGCTTCTCCCCTGATATTGCATTTTCAAGCCCCCTTATAGATTTATCCCTTCCTACAAAAAGAGGAATAACCATATGAGGAAAAACTACAATATCTCTCAGAGGCAAAAGCGGTAATATATTGGTCTGTATCTTTTTCTTTTCTTCCATGATAAATAAGAAGGTTAAGACTGAGGTTTAGGCTGAGAATTTTCTTAACCTTGACCTTAACCTGTTACTTTCAGCTTGCCTGTTTTTCGTACATCATGAGGGGCTGTTCTCTCTTGGTTACAACCTCTTCGCTTATAATACACTCCTTTATCCCTATCTGTGACGGTAGTTCATACATGGTATCAAGCATTATCTCTTCAAGTATCGCCCTCAACCCCCTTGCTCCTGATTTCCTCTTTGTCGCCTCTCGGGCTATTGTTCTTAAGGCACTCTCGGTAAACCTCAATTTGACCCTCTCAAATTCAAAAAACTTCTGATACTGTTTGGCGAGGGCATTTTTGGGTTCTGTTAGAATCTTAACCAGTGCATCTTCATCTAAATCATCCAGTGTAGCAATAACTGGGAGCCTGCCTATAAACTCAGGTATCAGGCCATATTTAAGGAGGTCTTCGGGTTGAATCTGCTTTAATGTCTCTCCTATATTTTTTTCTCCCCGGACTTTTGGATTTGAGCCAAACCCTATAGATTGTTTTCCTGTCCTCTGCTCTATAATTTTTTCAAGTCCAACAAATGCCCCTCCGCAAATAAAGAGAATATTTGTCGTGTCAATCTGCAAAAATTCCTGATGAGGGTGTTTCCTGCCTCCCTGCGGCGGGACATTGGCAACCGTCCCCTCTATGATTTTTAACAGTGCCTGCTGAACCCCCTCACCGGATACATCCCTCGTAATAGACGGGTTCTCAGACTTCCTGCTGATTTTGTCAATCTCATCTATATATACAATGCCCTTCTCGGTCTTTTCCACATCATAATCTGACGCCTGGAGGAGCCTTAAGATGACATTCTCCACATCCTCACCGACATAACCTGCCTCAGTAAGTGTTGTCGCATCTGCTATTGTAAAAGGGACATTCAGTATTTTTGCAAGGGTCTGGGCAAGGAGCGTCTTTCCTGTCCCTGTGGGACCTATGAGCATTATATTGCTCTTCTGCAAATCCACATCATTTATATTGACATGGCTGTCTATCCTCTTGTAATGGTTGTGGACTGCAACAGAGAGGATTTTCTTCGCCCTGTCCTGCCCGATTACATACTCATCCAGTATCCTCTTTATCTCCTTTGGCTTCGGTATGTGCTGAAATATATTCTCCTTATCATGCCCCCACTCCTCTACCATTATGTCATTACAGAGTTCTATACATTCATCACAGATGTATACTGTGGGTCCTGCGATTAGTTTTTTTACCTCGTTCTGGCTCTTCCCGCAAAATGAACAACGGAGGTCAATCCCATTGCCTCTCTTTACCATTAGATACCCTCCTCTAAAGTTAAAAGTTTATTCATTTGGTTTTTCTTTTTTGGATTTCGGGAGTTCATGGCTCTCTATAACATCATCTATTATTCCGTAAGCCTTTGCATCTTCTCCTGACATGAAGAAGTCTCTGTCTGTATCCACCCTGATTTTTTTCAAAGGCTGGCCGCTATGTTTTGATAATATGCCGTCAAGGGTCTCCCGCATCTTTAATATCTCTTTTGCGTGGATTTCAATGTCGGCAGAGGGACCCTGAAACCCGCCTGAGGGCTGATGTATCATCACCCTTGAGTGAGGAAGTGCAAACCTCTTACCCTTTTCCCCTGCTGATAATAATAGCGCCCCCATACTCGCCGCCTGTCCGATACATATAGTCTGTACGGCAGGCTTTATATACTGTATTGTGTCATATATGGCAAGCCCTGATGTAACAATACCCCCCGGACAATTTATATATATATAAATATCCTGCTCAGGGTCTTCAGCCTCTAAAAACAAAAGCTGTGCAATTATAAGATTTGACATGTAATCATCAATAGGCACTCCAAGGAAAATTATCCTGTCCTTTAAAAGACGGGAATATATGTCATACGCCCTCTCACCTCGCGGTGTCTGCTCCACAACCATAGGAATCAAACTCATTTGCTTACCTCACTTTCTCTATCGGTATAAATATCGCTCACCTTAAGCAGCTTGATTATAGCATCAAAGGTCTTGTCAATCAATAACCTCTTTCTCAGCCTGTCAATTGAGCCGTTGTTCTGCATCCTCCTTTTCAACACCTGAAAGTTTTCCCTCATTGATAGTGCATACTTTTTTATCTCTTCATCTAATTCTGTATCGCTGACTGTTATAGACTCCTTCTCTCCAATCTTTTCAAGTATGATATCCGACTTCACGTTTCTTATAGCCGGGTCTCTAAAACCATCTCTCATCTTATTCATATCAACACCCGATTTATCCAGATCTATCCCCTGTGAGGCAAACTGATGACGGGTGTTGTGGACCATGGAGTCCATCTCTTCCTCTATGAGCTGAGACGGAAGTTTAAAGGGGTTCATCTCAATCAGTTTATTAACCAATTCATTCCTAATCTTGGAATCGGCTGTCTTTCTTTCCCTATCCTCTAAATCTCCCCTAACCCTGCTTTTTAATGACTCAAGATTCTCAAATCCTCCCAGCTCCTTTGCAAAATTATCATCTATCGATTTCAGCCTTCTCTTCTTGACCTCCCTCACAGTTGTCTTAAAATTAACCTCTTTCCCTGCCAGCTCCTTATCATGGTGATTGGCAGGAAATGTTATATTAACATCCTTTGATTCCCCTTTTTTGAGGCCGATCAATCTTTCTTCAAACTCAGGGATAAAAGACTTTGAGCCGATAAAAACCGGATGGTTCACACCTTTTCGCACAAGGTGATTATCTGAAAAACCCTCATAATCAATAATCACATGGTCGTGGCTCTCAAGGAGATGGTCATCACTGCTTTCAAACTCCGCCTGCATCTCCTGAATCCCTTTCAATCCCTTCTCAACATCCTCATCCGTAACCCTCACTATGTTTCTTGTAAACTCAAGATGACCGAAGTCTTTAATGATTATATCAGGGAGTGTCTCCACAGTAACACTGAATGAAAGAGGGGCACCATGCTCCATCTTTATATCCTCAACATTGGGTTGAGTTACCGGACGGATATTGTGCTCCTTTATTGCCTCAGCAAATGTCTTTGGGATTATCCTCTGCAGGACATCGGATTCCACTCTATCTTTATAATGCTGTTCAAGTATCTTTCTTGGAGCCTTCCCCTTCCTGAAACCTTGAATGTTGGCAGACTTGCTTAAATTTTTATATGCCTCATCAATTTCCCTGTTTACTACTTCAGTTGGAATCTCAATCCTTATTTTTTTTACACTCGGTTTTACATCATACACTTCTATCTTCAAGATTATCCTCCTTGATAAATATAAAAAGAGGCTTCAGCCTCTTTTTCATAAAATTTTATAGTTTTTATTTTAGCACATCACAATACAAAATAAAATCATGATTTACCCAGTTAGAAGTTTTACTGACTAAAGGCAATGAATCCAGTAAGACCTACGATCTCTTACTGGGTGAAATAATTGACCGTTAGATAATTTCAAATAGTGAACTTCTAACGGGGTTTATCGATTACTCTCTTTAAATGCCTTTTCTATCTCCCTCATGGCGGTCTTCTTTTTTATATCTTCCCTTTTGTCATGGAGTTTTTTCCCTTTAGCAAGTGCCAGTTCTACCTTTGCAATACCATTTTTAAAGTAGAGTTTAAGAGGTATTAGCGTTAATCCCTTCTCTACTGTCTTTCCGATTAATTTATTTATTTCATTTTTGTGAAGGAGGAGCTTGCGGATTCTTAAGGGGTCGTGGTTATATATATTCCCATGTGTGTAGGGGCTTATATGGCAGTTGTGGAGAAAAACCTCTTCATCTTCCACAATTGCAAAGCTGTCTTTTAAGTTTACCTTTCCTTCTCTCAGGGATTTCACCTCAGTCCCTCTAAGGACAATCCCTGCCTCGAAGGTTTCTATAATAAAATAATCATGCCTCGCCTTCCTGTTTTCTGTAATGATTTTTATTGGCATAAAAATTAAGAATAGCCACAGACTTTCACGGACTTTTTAAACCGTTTAAGCCGTTTAAACTGTTTGAACCATTATTAATTAGTCCGTGTAAATACGTGGCTAATTATTTCTTTGTTTTCAAAAACTCCAGATACTCCTGTGCCTCTTTGAAGTCGGGTTTTAGCTCCAGTGCCTTCTTTACCTTTTCGTATGCAGTTTTATATTCACCCTTTTCTTTGTGAGCCCTCCCAAGGTTGTATAGGAGGTTCTCATCCTTCGGGTCAATTGAGATAGCCTTTTCATAATTTCCTATTGCCTCGTCATACATTCTTTGTTTTCTAAGGTCTATGCCAAATTCATTGAATATATGTTTATTCTCATCTTCAAAGAGTGCATCTATCTTGCTTATCTTTTTAAATATTTCCTTTGCCTCCTCTATCCTCCCGGTTTCAATATAGACCTTGCCTATTCCATAATTTGCCCTGACACTCTCCTCATTCAGTTTTAATGCCCTGCCATATTCAAATTCTGCACTGTTATATTCCTTATTTTTTAGATGTTCATCAGCCACTTTGACAATCTCATTATGTTTCGCCTTCTTTTTATCTTCGGGTGTCTTTTGTATTAATGGACAGTCATGCTCTGAGCATGAACGAAATCTCTTTGCAAACTCCTCCTTGGATATAACCTCAAGCTCAACGCCTGAAGGTTTACCGCCTCTTAAAAATTCAAGGCGGATATTTCCGTCAGGGTGTTCCCTCACAAAATAATGGAGGTCATCCGTTTTCTCCTGAACTGTTGCACCGACCCCCGCAGTCATTAACTTCCTTTCAAAATATATCCCTTGAATTTTTATAGATTCCATTTAAACAACCTCCTGAATTATACCGAATCTGCCTAATATTTAGAGCAGATGTTTATACATTCCAAGAAAAAGGGGACAACCGTCCCCTTTTTCTTGATGATGGTTTGAGCTTTCTCTCAGCTATAGACTAACCTCTTCCATCGGTTTTGGCACATGAGCATCTACCAAAAATCTCTCATGCACAGACTGTGCAAAATCTATTGATGTTTTTTCTTCGCCATGGACGACAAATATTTTCTTTGGTTTTACATTGAAATGTGTAAGCCAGTCCATCAGCCCATTTTTATCTGCATGTGCAGATAATCCGCCGATTGTATATACCCTTGACCTTACTGCAACCACTTCGCCAAATAACTTTACAGTCTTTGCACCATCCACAATCTGTCTTCCCAGTGTCCCCTGTGCCTGAAAGCCGACAAATATTATACTGCACTCCTCACGCCAGAGGTTATGCTTAAGGTGGTGTCTTACCCGCCCTGCCTCGCACATGCCGCTTGATGCAATTATTATTGCACCACTCCTTATCCTGTTTATTGACATTGACTCCTCAGGTGTCTCTGAAAATTTAAGTATAGGAGTCCCCTTTGGAAATTGTCCCTTTGTAATAAGTTCCATTGTCTCCTTGTCAAAACATTCAGGGTGTTTTAAAAAGACCCTTGTTGCATTTGTGGCAAGAGGGCTGTCAATAAAGACATTTAGATTGTTGAGTCTTCCCTCCCTTGAAAGCTGATTTAAAATGTAGAGAATATCCTGTGTCCTTCCAACTGCAAATGAAGGGATAATGACATTTCCCCCTTTTCTGAGTGTCTCCCCTATTGCACCTGCAAATTCCTCAATAGTCTCCTTCATCCCTTTATGCTGACGATTGCCATAAGTAGATTCAATAAGGATATAATCTGCATCACTTATATATGTCGGGTCTTTTACAATTGGTGTTCCCTTATGCCCCAAATCACCTGAAAATACAATCTTTACCCCGTTAGAAGCCTCTGTTAGAGGAAAACTCCCATTGGGAGCAGATGGTTTTCTAAGCGGTAAGCTTCTAACGGGGTTTACCTTTTTACCACTTTCATTAACCCATAACTCCAGTATTGCAGAGCCGAGTATATGTCCTGCATCTTTGAATCTAACTTCCATATTTGGGGCAACTTTTAGGATAACATCGTAGTCTATCCCTTCAATATGGCTTAAAGATTCTGCCGCATCTGCGATATTGTAAAGAGGGGGAACTGCCTTTCTCCCTTTCCTCAACCTTTTTCTCGTCTCCCACTCCGCATCCCTTTCATGGATATGGGCTGAGTCAAGAAGCAATATTCCGCACAGGTCTGCAGTTGCCCGTGTTGCAAAAATCTTCCCCTTGAAGCCGTCTTTGACAAGCTTTGGAATTAATCCTGAGTGGTCTATGTGGGAATGGGTTAAAAGGAGTGCATCTATTTCAGACGGCTTAAAAGGGAATGGGCGAAGGTTTCTCTTCTCGCCGTCATTCATCCCCTGAAACATGCCGCAGTCAACTAAAACTTTTGCGGTATCAGTTGTAATTAAATAAGAGCTTCCTGTTACAGATCTGACACCGCCGATAAATTGGATTTTCATTTCCTAAAATCTCCACACCCCACTTTTCTTTAAACCAAAAAATGCGTGAAACCACAGGTAAACACAGATTAACACAGATTATTCAATGAATTAAAAAAAAGATATATTTCACTTTTTAAGTGAAGTAAGAATTATAATAAGTTTTTGTTTTATCAGTGTTTACCTGTGTTCATCTGTGGTTAATGCATAATTCAGGTGTAATTGTCTAAAAGCCTTTAGCGTAATTAGTTTTTAAATTATATAGCATGCGATATAATTTGTAACTAAAAATTATCTCCCTTGTTTTTTAACAATACAGTAGATAAATTAGAACGCAGATTTATGCTGATTTATAAGGATTTACGCAGATAAGTCTTGAATATTTTTATTCAAAGGAAAAAGATAATTTTCTCTTTATAATCATGTAGTTTCTGCGTTCACCCCGTTAGATATTTACTATTGAATGGTGGATAGTTCCATTGAATATCTATTATCTAACGGGGTTCATCTGCGTCCAATTGCATTTTTTGGGTTAAGGAGTTAAAAAGATGTTTCAGTAAATTTCTCCTTGATTCTACGCATAGGTTGTCCTAAAATTTAACAAAAGATGCATATAGACATAAAAAATAATGTTAGCCCAAGAAAAGGAAGATAAATGTCCTATATCTTAGATATTGTGAGTGGCAAAATTGAACCAAGGGCAGACAGAATAACCTTGGAACGCTATATCATTGAAAGCAGCTATATTACAAAGTATCTCTCTCGTATCGTAAAAGATAATGCTTTGGCTATTTACCATGTGCTGTTTCACCTCTCCTATTTCCAAACTGGCAAGGCTGAAGTAGTAATACCTTGGGCAAAAGTTGGTGCGTTCATTTGTTCTGATCAGGGTAATATAATTGACGACAACAAAACTGTAACAAGACGCTTGCCACCTCTTATCCAAAATCAATGTATCACTGTTAACCGCCAGCGCAGTGGAGCAAACGAAATTGTTGTCCATCTCCCAAGCGAAATACCAGCTTGCAAGGAATTGATAGAGAAAGAAGAGTCTACTTTATTAAGGACAGAAAAGCCTGATGATGCAGATTACTATACAGACCAAGAAAGAAGGTTAATGGTATTGGAGCGAGATAATCGCAAATGTACATACTGCCTTGTTGATGTTGCTGAAGATTCATATGTCTTAGATCATATTGTTCCTATTTCAAAAGGTGGCATAAATAAGAAGTTTAACTTAGTTACATCATGCCAAGAATGTAACCAGAGAAAGCGGGACGAAGATGCTATCAAGTTCCTGTTATCTAATTATCGTGCTCAGCTTATAAATCAAGATGAATACTTAAAGCAAAAAGATTACATCGAGAATCTAATATCTAAGCAGAATTGATCAAATACCGGCGGCTAACAAGGCGCTGCACTGGATGACTATTCCGCTGCGATTCATAGCCACCAATAAGCTTGGTCGTTAGCCGTAAAAAAAGCATGTTTATAACATAGTATCCGCATTCATATTTAAGCCTCTAAACCTTTATACATTTTTCATCTTTCCCCTTTTCTCAAATTTCCCCATTTCTCCTTATTGTTTTCCTCTGTGGCAAATTTTATTTTTGAATTATTCGTGTAATTCGTCAATTCGTGTTATTCGTGTTCAAATCTTTATTTTTTTCTGTGTCTCAGTGTCTCCTGTGGTTAAATATTTTTTTCAATTAAAATACGAAAGACCCAAATTTCCCCTTGATTCTCCGCATAAGTTGCCCTAAAATTCACTCAAAGATGCATATAGACATAAAAAATAATGTTAGGCGCAAGAAAGGAGAATTATGCAACGATTAGATTTGTCTCTTTCTGAGCTTTCATTCGCCCAGAAGTTAGACTTGATGGAAACGCTCTGGGCAGACCTGACAAGAGACGAGAAGAAGTTTGAATCACCGTCTTGGCATGAGTCTGTTCTAAAGGAGCGTGAGGAAGCCTTCGCAGCAGGCAAAGTAAGCGTATCTGATTGGACTGAAGCTAAGGAAAGAATAAAACAAAAGGTCTCATGAAGATAAAAATCCTTACTGAAGCAGAGAAGGATCTTGAAGATGGTTATCATTTCTACGAATCTCAGTCTTCAGGTCTTGGAACATATTTTCTTGATTCCCTCTATTCTGATATTGATTCACTTTTATACTTTGCTGGTATTCATCAAGTAGTTTTTGGTTATAACCGGATGCTTTCTAAACGATTTCCGTTTGCCATATATTATAAGGTGATTGATAATGAGGTATTAGTTTTTGCTATTCTTGATTGTCGTAGAAATCCAAGTTGGATAAGGAAAAAATTGAAGATGGGCTAATAAATCAGCGGATGGCGTGGAACGCAGATGCTAATTTCCATCGTTAGATGTAAAAAGCATTTTTATAAAATAGTATCCACATTCATGTTTAAGCCTCTAAACCTTTATACATTTTTCATCTTTCCCCTTTTCTCAAATTTCCCCATTTCTCCTTATTGTTTTCCTCTGTGTTCTCTATGAGTTCTGTGGCAAATTTTATTTTAAAGAAAATATGTAATATGCTACGATAAATTAGTTATGTTATCCGTTGATAAAGCCTTAAAGATTGTAATGGAAAATGTGAGAACCATAGAGAGGATAGACTCTGTAGGACTTGATAGTGCGAATGGAAGGGTCCTGGCTGAAGATATATTCTCAGATATTGACATGCCTCCATTTAACAGGTCTTCAATGGATGGTTATGCAGTAATATCTGATGACATTTCAAATGTCCCCGCAGAATTAAGTATTATTGAAGAGATACCAGCAGGCCATTTCCCCAAAAAGAGGATTGTGAGGGGAACTACAGCAAAGATTATGACAGGTGCACCTGTGCCTGAAGGAGCGGATGCAGTTGTCATGGTTGAAAATACAGAATCGTTAAAGGACAGTAAGGTAAAAATATTATCCAAGGCAAAGAAGGGGGAAAATATATCAAATAGAGGTGAGGATGTAAAAAAAGGGGATAAGATACTCTCAAGAGGAATACTCCTGAGATGCCAGGAAATATCAATACTTGCCACTGTGGGTAAATATAAAGTAAAGGTTTTAAGCCAGCCAAGAGTCTCAATACTTGCTACAGGGACGGAGTTGGTTGAACCTGACAAAATCCCATCAATAGGACAGATAAGAAACAGCAATAGTTATTCACTCTTTGCACAGTGCCAGAGCATAGGCATAAAGCCGGAATATCTTGGAATAGCCATAGATGATGAGGCGGATTTAAGAGAGAAGATTAAAAAAGGGCTTAATTATGATGTCTTTTTAATATCAGGCGGTATTTCAATGGGTGACTATGATTTTGTCCCCTCAATATTGAGAGATATGGACGTTAAGATTGAATTTGAAAAGGTTGCTATAAAACCCGGCAAGCCTGTCTTGTTCGGGACTAAAGATAATACTATTGTATTTGGACTGCCGGGTAATCCGGTATCAACAATGGTAATATATGATATTTTTGTAAAACCTGTATTAAAAAAGATGTCTGGGGATTCAGTAAATTTTAATTTTACAGGAAAGGCGATGATTGAGAAAGATTTTAGTAGAAAGAAGGCAGAGAGACAGGAATATATCCCTGTTAGGGTAACACGTTCAGGCATGGAAGCAGGGGCAATGCCTGTTGAATTTCACGGCTCTGCCGATATGATGGCGATAACAAAGGCAAACGGGTTATTAATAATCCCGGTTGGGATTGATAAAATAAACAAGGGAGATATATGCAATGTTATGTGGTTCTCCTCTACTGACCCCTCATATATGCCTTCCTGAATATTTCGGAATGCGGAATTAACTCCAAAATTTTATGATTGGTATATTTCAAAGGATAACATTCAGGGGGGGGATTCACCTGCCGGAAGAAAAAGAGAGGACAAAGGAACTGTCTATCCAATCCATTCCACTCCCTGAAAGGGTAGTTATACCATTAAGCCAGCATACAGGTGCAATATGTGAGCCTCTGCTTAAAGTCGGCGACTTTGTAAAGAAGGGGCAGAAGATTGGTGAAGGGAAAGGGCTTGTTACATCAACTGTTCATTCATCTATATCAGGGAAGGTGGTTGATATATCACCTCAGCCCAATCCGCTTGGCAGTGATATACTATCAATCACAATTGAATCAGACGGAAAAGATGAATGGATAGATAACTTAAAAGGAAATAACGATTATCTGTCTGTTGAGCCTGAACGGCTAATAGAAATCATAAAGGAGGCGGGGATAGTTGGAATGGGGGGGGCACAATTTCCAACACATATAAAACTGTCACCCACTAACGGAAACAAAGTTGACTATGTAATACTGAACGGTGCTGAGTGCGAGCCATTTATTACATCCGACCATAGACTGATGGTTGAAAGGTCTTCAGAGATAATTGAGGGTTTGAAGATTATTATGAGGATTCTATCAGCAAAGAAGGGGTTCATCGGGATAGAAAAAAACAAGCCAGATGCCATAGAAGCAATAAACTCACAACTCACCACTCACCACTTATAGAGGCAGTCGGTTTAAATATAAAATATCCTCAAGGCTCGGAGAAACAGCTTATAAAGTCAGTCCTAAAAAGAGAAGTTCCTTCAGGTAAGCTTCCAATGGATGTCGGGGTGGTTGTAAATAATATCGGAACCGCCTATGCCATCTACAATGCAGTAAGATACGGCAAGCCCCTTATTGAAAGGGTTGTTACAGTAACAGGGGATGGCATAAGGGAGCCTAAGAATATTCTCACAAAAATCGGGACATCATTTGACTTCTTGATTCAAAACTGTGGCGGATTTGCAGGCGAGCCTGAGAAGGTTATCATGGGGGGTCCAATGATGGGAACAGCACAATATACATTGAAAGTCCCTGTTATAAAAGGGACTTCAGGATTAGTTGTCTTTCAAAAAAAATCAGAAGAAGTTGATAGTAATTATCAGCCATGTATCCGATGCGGCAGATGTATTGAAAACTGCCCAATGGGTATAAGTCCAAACCTTTACGGATTGTTTTTTGAAAGAGGCATGTATGGGGGTGGAATTGATTTTGTAAATGAGGCTTATAAATGGAATATAATGGACTGTATTGAATGTGGAGTATGTTCTTATGTCTGCCCTTCAAACAGGCCCCTTGTCCAGTTTATAAAAAATCTCAAGTCTGAAGTGAAGAAAAAGAAAAAGACCCAATGAAACCACAGATTACACAGATTTTCACAGATTAAATTCTTTTATAAATTTCTGTGTTTTGTCTGTGTTAATCTGTGGTTAAAATGTTTTTTATGGAAAAAGATAAAAAAACTGAAATCCAATTCTTATTAACACCTTCCCCTCATATAAAGGCAGATGAGTCTGTAAGGGATTTGATGCTCTCTGTTATTATAGCACTTATTCCTACAACTGCTGTTGGTATATATTTCTTTGGCATTACTGCCTTAGTAACAGTGCTTATTGCAACAGGAACTTCTATTTTTTTTGAATTTATTTATCAGAGGATTGCAAAAAAAGAAAATACAATTTTTGACGGGAGTGCAGTATTGACAGGGCTTCTCTTAGGTGGTTGCACTAATAACATCGTATACTAATTCTTAACTGGTTGCACTAATAACATCGTATACTAATTCTTAATGCTCAGAAATCTAATAACATCGTATACTTAAATTAAGTTTTTCTCTTTTTATAGATAACCAAAGGATTAATAATATGACCATCAATTGGAAAAGAAA
>JACQBS010000003.1 GCA_016194325.1 Nitrospinota bacterium
TTAAATTTAAGCCGTATTATCCGAGAAACGCTCTTTGACCGAAAAAACTTGATAGATATATTAACCTTAAAGCCTGAACGACTACTAATCTTTCATGATGAACCATTACAGGCTATGCTATTTTAATCGGACAGTAGTGACAATACATAGTTAAAATCCTGCCTTTCAAATGCTTGAGATATGCTAAGGAGGTCTTTCAGATAGAACAACAGAAAAGGTATTAAAATGTTTTAAATAATTTAAAAATCTGATAGCAAGATGAAAGCAGATTGGAACGAGAAAATTATTAGGAGTGTTTAAACTGACTGACTGACTGGCAATCTTCGTGCCTTTTCTTCTTTTCATATTCAGCCCTCCAAAATATTATGAGGGCAATATACCATAGAAAATTATACTGTCAAGAGTTTTTTGGTCAAGGAACAAGACCTTGAACACGAATAACACGAATGGGACAAATTACACGAATTAAGCAAGATGCAAGATATAAGATTTTTTGCTTCTTGCTTCTGATTTCTTGCTTCTAATATATTCGTGCCATTCGTATATTCGTGAAATTCGTGTTCCAGAATTTTATATTTTCCTAAATACATAACTTACCCCCCTTAATCAGCCTGTCTCCTCAAAAATGTAGGGATATCCAGATCCATCTCGCCTGAGAATAGTGGTCCCATCCTGTCAGTTACAGGTTCACCTGTATTTGATTTTTTGTGCCTTTCTCTTGGATGGACAGGCATATCAAGCACCTTGCCGCCGCCTGCCACAACCTTTAATTTCTGAACCTTCTCCTCTCTTTCTATTTCGCGATGATGCTGTTGACCAAAGCCTGTTGCAATGACTGTAACCCTCATCTCATCCCCCATACACTCATCAATCCCTGCACCCCATATAATATTTGCATCTTCGTGAACCATCTTCTGAATAATGTAAGACGCCTCTGTGGCATCGTGGATTGTAAGGCCAGGGCCACCTATGATATTTATCAATACCCCCCTTGCACCGTCTATAGAAGATTCTTCAAGAAGCGGGCTTGAAACGGCATTCTGGGCAGATTCAATCGCCTTATTTTCGCCCTTGCCGATACCGGTTCCCATAAGTGCCTGCCCCATACCTGTCATGATTGCCTTCACATCGGCAAAATCAAGATTGACAAGGCATGGCATTATAATCAACTCTGATATGCCCTTCACCGATTGTCTCAGGACATCATCAGCCACCTTAAATGCATCTTTCAAAGGCATCTGCTTTGAAACCACATTGAGCAGCCTGTCATTTGGTATTGTAATAAGCGTATCTACATTATCTCTCAGTTCTTTCAGTCCTGCATCTGCCTGTGACAACCTCCTCTTTCCTTCAAAACTGAACGGTTTTGTAACTACCCCTACAGTTAATGCCCCCTTATCCTTTGCAATCTTTGCTACCACCGGGGCGGCACCTGTCCCCGTTCCGCCGCCCATACCTGCAGTTACAAAGACCATATCTGCACCTTCCAATAAATCCGCAATCTGGTCAGCACTCTCCAATGCCGCCTTCTTCCCAATTTCAGGATTCCCGCCGGCACCAAGCCCCCTTGTCAATTCCGAGCCTATCTGGATTTTTGTCATTACAGGAGACACCTTCAACACCTGCGCATCAGTATTTACAACTATAAAATCAACTCCATCTAATTTTGAAGACATCATTGTGCTGACTGCATTGCCTCCACCGCCGCCCACCCCGATTACTTTAAGCTTTGCCGAATAATCAAATTCATCAGATAATACAAATGCCATTATATTGCCCTCCCAATTAAACCGTTCAAACCGTTTAAACAGTTTAAACCGTTAAAAAAAGTCTTCCACCCATCCCTTCATTCTGTCAAATATCTTATCAAAAAGATTTCTGTCCGTAAGTTTTGGTTTCTTCCCATGCTGATGGTTTTTCAAGCCAAAAAGAATCAGTCCTACACTTGTCGCATACATTGGACTGCTTACCACATCCACCAACCCGCCAATCCCTTTAGGGAATCCCCTCCTTACAGGCAGTTTAAATATCTTCTCTGCCGAGTCTGTCATCCCCTCCATACTCGCAGCCCCGCCTGTCAGGACTACCCCTGATGCAATCAACTCCGAGAAACCGCTTATATCTACCTCTCTCTTTATTAGATTAAACATCTCCTCTACCCTCGGCTCAATTATCTCGCTCAAAATCTGACGGGAGAGTATCCTATTATCTCTACCGCCTGTGCTTGGGACCTCAATGGTATCATCCTTTTTTACAAGGGCAGTCATTGCACAACCGTAAGTCTTTTTGATTTTCTCTGCCTCTGCCTGCGGGGTGCGGAGTCCTATGGCAATATCATTTGTAATATGATTCCCGCCTATGGCAAGAACTGATGTATGTTTTATACTCTCTTCAAAAAATATAGCCAGATCAGATGTCCCGCCGCCTATATCTACCATTGCCACACCAAGCTCTTTCTCATCCCTGTCAAGCACTGCATCGCTTGATGCAAGAGGCTCAAGGACTATATCCTTCACCTCAAGTCCAGCCTTATTGACACTCCTAACTATATTCTGGGCAGATGTTACAGCACCTGTAACAATGTGCACCTTTGCCTCAAGCCTTACACCCGACATCCCCATAGGCTCCTTAATACCCTCCTGCTCATCAAGTATGTATTCCTGCGGAATTATATGAATTACCTCCCTATCAGGCGGTATTGCCACTGCCTGGGCAGCTTCTATAACCCTGTCAATGTCAAACTGGCTGACCTCTTTATTCTTAACCGCTATTACACCGTGACTGTTAAAACCTTTAATATGCCCGCCTGCTATGCCAACATAGACAGAGTCAATCTCACAGCCTGCCATTAATTCCGCCTCTTCCACTGCCCCCTTTATTGACTCTACAGTGCTCTCTATATTGACAACAACTCCCTTCCTCAAACCTCTTGATGGATGGGTCCCTATCCCTATTATATCTATCTCTTTATCATCCCTCATCTCACCAATAATGCAGCATATCTTTGTTGTCCCGATATCAAGTCCTGCTATTATATTTTCACCTTTAGGCAATTTCTCACCCCCTTTCAAAAGGCTGAAGGTAAATCTTCAGCCTTCAGTCTTCAGCCTATCTTTGTATTTAACAATTACCTTATCCCTGTAAGACAAATCTATGTAATCTATTTCCCTCACCTCCTCTTTTTTCTTCGCTTTTAATGATGTGCTATTTTCATTTTTCACTACATCTTTATGCTCCATACTTGTTTTGTCCTCTAAAAATCTCATCACAGTTTGAAGATGCTGAAATTTTTTATCAATATCCTCACCATTAATAACAATATAACTGTTTGTATCTTTCAAATTTATTTTAACCTTCTCTGAACTGAGAGGTTCAATTGTGGTTATGTTGTCTTTAAAAGATGAATCTCCAAGATTTAATTTAACCCCTTGCAGCCTCTCCCATATATTTATGCCACTGAAGACCTCTTCAGAGCTAACCCTATCGCCTATCTTATATTCCAAATCCATAGGCTTAACAATTACTGGAAAACTAATGTCTGACTCTCCATTTAGTTTTGCCAATACCACACCTTCATCATCTATAAGATAGAGTTCATTTGATTTTAAAATTGCCACCGGTTCTCTCTCATTTATCTTTATTTTCAACCTGTCAGGCATCTCCTTTTTTACTGCTGTATCTTTTATCCACGGATGACCTTTAAGCCGTTTATAAATCTCCCCTATGTTAACTGAGAATATATTTTGACCAATCTTTATATTGGCTGCCGAGAGTATATCATCCCTATTTAGATTTATATTTCCGTCAATGGTTATATCCGAAATATCAAAATAAGGTGATGCCATTACATACCTGTAACCCCTATACCCCCCCGCTACAACAAGATAAAATAATGATATAAAAGCTGTTAGTTTGAATAGTGAGAATGTTACAGATTTTATACGCTGTATCTTTTTCCTTCTTGAGACAGCACTTGCACCTCTATATGTGCCCCTGTATGACTTAATTTTTACTGCTGTTAAAGTTCTCATATCTTTATTGCCATCTCCAGTGACTTAATTAAAATGTCTTTAAATTCTATTCCGGCTGCCCTCGCCGCCATTGGAATAAGGGAAGTAGCTGTCATGCCGGGGATTGTATTAATTTCAAGCACGAACAGATTCTGCGATTTATCCATTATCATATCTGTCCTCGTAATTCCCCTGCACCTTAAAACCTTATGACATTTAAGCGCAAGTTCCTGGCACTCTTTTAGTTTTTTTTTATCAATCCTCGCCGGAACAAAATATTCTGTCATACCGGGGGTATATTTTGATTCATAATCATAAAACCCTTTTTTAGGTGAGACCTCAATCACCGGCAGTGCTTCATCCTCTAATACCCCGGCAGTAAGAACTATCCCGTCTATAAATTTTTCAATCAGGATATAATCGTCAAACCTAAAGGCGTCCTGTATTGCCGAATCAAGCCTGCCGGCACTATCCACAATATTGACCCCTATTGTAGACCCGCCATTTGCAGGTTTAACTATGAATGGGAAGCCTGTCATGAATTTATGCCCTTTTCTGTAATCCTTCTTACATATAACCTCATAGGGTGGTGTTGGAATCCTGTGCCTTTCAAAAAGCTCTTTTGATATAACCTTATTCATTGAGACAGCACTTCCGAGAACACCCGAACCTGTATATGGAATCCCCATAATCTCTAACATACCCTGAACAGTCCCATCCTCGCCGTATTTACCGTGAAGGGCAATAAATGCAACATCTATCTTTCCATCCTCTATCTTTCTGCCAATATCCTTTCCCACATCAATAGAGACAACATTGTATCCAGCTTCTTTCAAAGTATTATAAATAGCCGTGCCGGTCTTCAGTGATATCTCCCTCTCCGAAGACATGCCGCCCATAAGGACGCCAATTTTTTTACTTTGTAATTCCATCTCAACCATCCTTTAAAGTGTCAAAGTGTCATAGTATCAGAGTATCAAAGTCTTTGACACTTTGACTCTTTGATACTTTGACACTGCTTCTATTCTTCTCCCACAATCTTTATCTCTTCCTCTAAAGAGATGCCTATCTTTGTAAAAACCCTCTCTTTTACAATTTCAATAAGTTTTAAAACATCGCCAGCAGTGGCATTCCCCCTGTTTACAATAAAATTTGTATGCATCTCTGATACTACCGCATCTCCAACACTAAAACCCTTAAGACCTGCGGATTCTATAAGCCTCCCTGCGAAGTCATTTGACGGGTTTTTAAATACAGAACCCGCACTGTATGAAGAGAGGGGCTGTTTTGATTTTCTATCGGCTATTAATGATTTCATCTTTTTTTTTATATCTCTACTATTTCCTCTTCTCAAAATCACATCTGCCTCTAATACTACCGAGCCTGATTGAAAATCTGAATGCCTGTATGAAAACCCAATATCCTCTCTTTTTATAACTTTCACCTCTCCGTCATCCGTCATAATCTTTACTGATTTAACTATATCTTTCATCTCGCCATCCCTTGTCCCGGCATTCATTATCAATGCCCCGCCAACAGAGCCCGGTATCCCAACTGCAAATTCCATCCCCGATAATCCATTCTTAAGGGCAAAACTCACAAGTGTCTGTAAACCTGCACCAGCCCCTGCTGTTATCATTTCATCATCTGTAATTCTAATTTCTCTAAAACCTTTGTTCAAACTTATAACTACCCCTCTTATGCCGCCATCCTTTATCAGGAGATTTGTCCCAAAGCCAAGAATAAATAATGGTATTTTTTTATCACGACATATATAAAGGATATTTCTCAAATCATCTGTATCCTCAGGAAAAATCAATAAATCAGCATTCCCGCCGATACGAAATGATGCATAATTCCTCATCGGCTCATTAAATTTCTTTTTACAACTTATATCCTCAAAAACAGCCTTTAGCTCATTGCTCATTGCTCATTGCTTTAAGAAACTCTTCTCCTATCTTCCATATATCCCCGGCACCGAGTGTAATCACTATATCCCCCCGTCGTGCCTTTTTTGACAGATATGGAACTATCTCCTCTTTGTTTTCTATAAAAACCACATCCCTGTGCCCATGCCCCCTGACACCTTCGTAAATCAGCTGCGCATTTATTCCATCAATAGGTTTCTCGCCTGCAGGATATATATCAGTTATAATCAGAGAATCTGAATCATAAAAGGCAGTATAAAAATCTTTAAGCAGGTCTCTCGTCCTCGTATAGCGGTGAGGCTGAAACACAGTTACCAATCTTTTATCTTTCCATCCGTCCCTTGCAGCCTTGAGTGTTGCCTTTATCTCAGCAGGATGATGGCCATAATCATCAACTACCATTACACCATCCGCCTCACCCTTTACCTGAAATCTCCTCTGGACACCGCTGAACTCCTCTAAACCCTTTCTTATAGAATCAAAATCAATATCCAGTTCATGACCGACTGCAATTGCTGCCATGGAATTATATACATTATGCATTCCGGGAATATTGAGTTTAATCTCACCTAATACCTTCTGCCTTCTCAGGGCGGTAAAGCCGGTTGTCCTGCCTGAAAATGTTATATCCCTTGCACTATATTCCGCCTGACTACTGAATCCGTAAGTAATAAATCGCTTCTCCACCTGCGGAATGATTGATTGAATATGCTCCTGGTCAAGGCAGAGGACTGAAGAACCATAAAATGGAATCTTATTTATAAATTTTAAGAATGCCTTTTTAATTTCTTCCATATCGCCATAATGGTCAAGGTGCTCTGCATCTATTGTTGTAACTACTGCAATTGTCGGTGTAAGTCTTAGAAAAGAGCCGTCACTCTCATCCGCCTCTGCCACAAGAAAATCACCCTGTCCGAGTTTTGCACCACTGCCAATGCTATTCACCCTCCCCCCTATAACTACCGTTGGGTCAAGTCCTCCGGCATAGAGGACTGAGGAGACCATGGATGTAGTTGTAGTCTTGCCATGTGCACCCGCCACTGCAACACTATATTTCAGCCTCATCAACTCCGCCAGCATCTCTGCCCTTGGTATTACAGGTATCAGTTTCTCCTTTGCAGCTACCACCTCTGCATTATCAGGAGCCACTGCTGATGAGACTACTACCACTTCAGCCCCATTTACATTAGAAGCCTTATGCCCTATAAACACACTGGCACCAAGATTGGTGAGGTGTCTGACAGGCTCTGATTGTGAGAGGTCTGAGCCGCTGACTTTATAACCGAGGTTTAAAAGCACCTCGGCTATCCCGCTCATCCCTGACCCGCCTATACCGACAAAATGTATGTGTCTTGTTTTTCTGAACATATGCAAAAATTTATTAACCACAGATGAACACAGATTTACACAGAAAAACACTAAAAAAAATATTTTTAAAAATCTGTGAAAATCTGTGGCTAATTTTTTTATAATTTCCTATGTTTATTGATTCTGAATCCTGAACCGTGAATCCTGTTTCTTTTGATTTCAGCAATTCATAGCATTGCTCCACTATCTCCTTTGCAGCATCAGGTTTACCCATCTTTTTACTCCCTCTTTCCATCTCTAAGAGTCTTGTCCTGCTCTGCATAAGAAATAAAATCTTATTTGCCAGCACTTCACCACTTAAATCCTTTTCTATAATCATTTCTGCCGCCCCGTTGTCTTTCAACACATGAGCATTCATCTCCTGATGGTTGTTAGCAGCAAATGGAAATGGAATCAATATGGATGCCTTTCCGCACGCTGTAATCTCTGATATGGTAGTTGCCCCGGCACGGCATATAATAAGGTCTGCCTTCTTATATGAATCAGCCATATTGTGAATAAAGGGAACCACCTCAGATTCAAAACCTATTTTTTCATAAGACTTCTTTACAAACTCACAATCTGTAATCCCTGCCTGGTGTATAATAAAAATAGAATCCTTAAATTTAGCAAGATATTCCAATCCATCCGCCATAGCCTTATTTATACTATGTGCCCCCTGACTCCCGCCAAAGATTAATATGGTAAACTTAACCGTGTAGGGTGAGGAATTCGGAGCGCTGAATTGTAATTCAATATCCGCATTTTGCCTTCCGCATTCAACAATCCCCCTTCTTATAGGATTTCCTGTCAGACAGACCCTTCTCCCATTCCCCTTTTTAAAAATCAAAGGGGCAGGAAAAAATTTTCCGGTCTCTTCAAAGGATGTAAATATTAAATTTGCAAATCTACCGAGTATCCTGTTTGTAACTCCCGGAAACAGGTTTTGTTCCTGTATGACAAGAGGGTAGCCGAGCAAAAAAGATGCGGCACCAACCGCTCCTGAGGCATAACCCCCAACCCCTATGACAATATCAGGCCTAAAGCTATTTAGAATTTTAATAGACTGAATAATACCAATGGGTATCTTACAGACAGATTTCACTTTTTTTAAAATCCCTCTCCCCTTTAAACCTTCTGCCGATATATATCTAATCTCAAACCCCTCTCTGGGAACTATCCTGCTTTCAATTCCATTCTCCGTTCCCACAAAAAGCACCTCTGTAGAGCCCTCCCTCCCCCGATTACTACCCCCGATAGAACCATTCGAGGGCAGGCTTTCAGGGGCAAGCCTTTTGAATTCTTGTGCTATCGCTATACCCGGGAATAGATGACCGCCCGTCCCTCCGCCTGCAATTACAACTTTCATAATATTTAGTATTAGTGATTAGTGTCGGTTTCAGTTAAAAAATTATAACTACCGCTAACCACTGACACTTACACTAATTATGCCGAATGCTCCGATATATTCAGCAATACTCCGATACTCACCATGGAGATCAGCAGTGATGACCCTCCAACACTTATAAATGGCAACGGCAATCCCTTTGTCGGCAGAAGACCTGCTACCATCCCCATATTTATAACAACCTGAATCCCTATTGTAAGGGCAATTCCAAGGGAGAGGTATGTTCCGTATAAATCAGGCGACCTTAAAGAGACCCTGATGCTCCTCCATATCAATATCAGAAAAATAAATATCACTGCTGAGACCCCTACGAAACCGAGTTCCTCTCCAAGAACTGAAAACACAAAATCTGTATGAGGCTCAGGGAGATAAAATAGTTTCTGTTTCCCCTCCCCAAGTCCAAGACCAAAAAATCCTCCCCTGCCGAATGCCAGGAGGGACTGAATTGTCTGAAAACCTGTATCCAGAGGGTCACTCCACGGGTCAAGAAAGGACATAATCCTCTTCCTCCTGTAGCCCACCCTGAATACAGCCATGTAAAGAAACGGGAGCAGCATCAATACTGATGAAAACAGGAATGAAAATCTGACACCTGCAACAGCCATGAGTATAAATGCCACAATTGACATAACCACAACACTGCCGAGGTCAGGCTGGACAATAATCAATATAAAAAATACACCTATCACAACCAGATTTGGAAGATAACCATAGGTAAAATCATGCAGGTAATCCTTTCTCTTTACCAGTGAATAGGCTAAAAACAGGACGATGGAAAATTTTACCAGCTCAGCAGGCTGAAATGAAAAGGCTCCAAAACTCAGCCATCTCCTTGCCCCTCCTACAGATTTGCTGAAATATGGTATAAAGAGCACTATCAGTAAAATAATAGAAAATACGAGTAATGGATATGTGAGTTTGATAATCTTTCTGTAATCTATCCTCATGACAGCAACCATAGAAATTAAGCCGAGTCCAAGCCATACGAGATGCCTCTTTAAGAAAAACTGAGGGTCGTGATACCTCTGCATGGCTATTACAGCACTGGAACTGTAAACCATAACAATGCCTATTGTTATCAGGGCAATAGTACTTACTAAAATTATTGGGTCAAATGTTCTCTGCTTTGGCATAGGACTATTGACAAATGACCAATGACAAATGACAAATTAAGGAATTATTCCACAATTCGTCAATCGTCAATCGTCAATCGTCATTTTATTCACAATCTCCTTAAACTGCTCCCCTCTGTCCTCATAATCCCTGAACATATCAAAACTTGCACATGCAGGAGAGAGGAGGACTATATCTCCATTTTTAGCCCTGCTGAATCCTTCTTTTACAGCATTTTCAAGAGTGTCGGCTTCAATCTTATTCTTAAAACCATTAAGACTCTTTGCTATCTTCTTTTTTGCATCTCCAATCAATATCAGAAATTTTACCCTCTCCTCTATAAGTCCCTTTAAAGGCAGATAATCACTCCCCTTGTCCTTACCACCTGCTATGAGTATTATTGGCTCTTTAAAGCTCTGAAGTGACTTAACTGTGGCACCTACATTTGTCCCTTTGGAATCATTTATAAACCTGACCCCTCTTATTTCCCTTACCAGTTCCATCCTGTGTTTTATCCCTTTAAATTTCGATATTACATCCTTCATTACTTTAGCACTTATGCCGCATATCCCGCTCACCGCCACAGATGCAAGTGTGTTTTCTATATTATGCACGCCTATTAATTTTAAATCTTTTAGAGAGCATACTGTTTCTTCTCTGCCCTCATTCTTGAAAATTATCTTATCCCCTCTTACAAAGGCTCCATTCTCCACCTCTTTTAACCTGCTGAAGAATATCTTTTTCCCTCTCCCCTCTGTGGAGAATCCTGCAGTAATCTCATCATCTAAATTTAAAACCATATAATCATTTTCATCCTGATTGATAAATACCCTCTTTTTCAATTCTATGTATTCATCCATACTCTCATGCCTATCAAGATGGTCGGGTGTAATATTCAATATTGCACTTATATAAGGCTTAAAGGTCTCAATCCCTTCCGTCTGAAATGTGCTTATCTCCGATAAAACCATTTCACTCTTTCCTCCATTCAAAACCTCTTCACATAAGGGATTGCCGATATTCCCCCCCACAAACACCTTTTTGCCGCCCTTTTTAAGTATTTCGCCTGTCAGAGTCGTTGTAGTTGTCTTTCCATTTGTCCCTGTTATTACTATAAGCGGGGCATTGATATGCTGAAATGCTAACTCCACCTCACTCATTATTCTTATCCCCTTCTCTCTAATTTTATTTAAAAATGGGGAATCCCACAGCACACCCGGGCTTATAACAGTTAAATCAATTCCATTTATATTCACACTGTCATGACCGCCAAGTTTGAGTGAGATACCCTTTTTAAGTTTCTTTACATTATCTGATAATGCCTCTTCCCCTTTTTCATCTGTAACTGTCACATTTGCACCCAATTTGTAAAGGAGATTAGCGGCAGACACACCCGACCTCGCAAGCCCGACTACAAGGGCATTTTTACCTTTAAAAAGAGGGTTCAAGGATTCGAGGGTTTGAGGGTTTGAGTGAAAACAAACCCCTGACCCCTTGACCCCTTGACCCCTTGACCCCTTTATTTGTTTCATCTTAATTTTAGTGTGCTCAATGAAAGTAACGCCAGTATAATTGCTACAATCCAGAATCTAACAATTACCTTCGGCTCCTCCCACCCCGACTCCTCAAAATGATGATGGAGCGGAGCCATCTTAAATATCCTCTTCCCCCTGAGTTTAAATGAGGCAACCTGAATAATAACAGAGACAGCCTCTACAACAAATATCCCGCCTATCACAAGCAATATAAGTTCATGCTTTGTTATAACTGCCAGAGTTCCGAGCATCCCGCCGAGGGCAGTTGACCCTACATTCCCCATAAATATTTCTGCAGGGTAGGAATTAAACCACAGAAATCCGAGGCTCGCCCCGACCGCAGCACCACATAATATGGTCAATTCACCTGCACCCCTTATATGCTCTATATTGAGATAATTTGCAAAATTGAAATGTCCTGTTACATAGGCAATTACCATATAGGCTGTAGTTGATACTATTATCGGCCCTATTGCCAGTCCATCCAGGCCGTCAGTAAGATTCACGGCATTGGATGTCCCGACTATCACAAGCACTGCAAACACTATGTACATAATTCCCATTTCAGGTTTTACATTTTTAAAAAATGGGATGCCGAGTTTTGTCATAATCAGAGAGAACTCTCCGTCAAAATACAATATAAGGACAATAATAAGTGCCACCGCTGTCTGTATTGCAAATTTTTCCTTCCCCTTTAAACCATTTTTTCTCCCCTTTAATTTTAAATAATCATCTATGAAACCTATCATGCCGAATGAAATAGTTGAAAATATTACAAGCCATATATATTTATTTGTAAGGTCTGCCCACAAGAGCGTCGGGATGAAAAGGGATAAGAGTATCATTATCCCCCCCATCGTCGGGGTCCCTGCCTTTGACTGATGGGAGCGTGGGACATCTTCCCTTATCCTCTCCCCAATCTGTTTTTCTCTCAGTTTTCTTATAATCCATGGGCCAAATATAAAGCTGATAATTAATGCAGTCAGAATCGCATAGGATGTCCTGAATGTTATATATCTAAATACATTAAAAAATGAATACTTCTCATGGAGAGGAAATAAAAGGTGATATAGCATTATGACACCTTCCTCAGTTTAATAACCCTCTCCACCACATTCTCCATCTTCATCCCCCTTGACCCTTTTATCATCACACAGTCGCCTGATTTCAATTCATCATCAAGTATGAATGCCGCCTCATCAAAATTCTCACAATGATAAGCCCTACCCCTTGACATGCCGCTCAAGAGAGCTTCATAAAAAATAAACTTAGACTCAGTTCCAACAGTTATAAGACAATCAATTGACTCCGATGCAATCAGTCTCCCTATAAGCCTGTGCGACTCCTCTGAAGCCTCGCCCAATTCCAGCATATCGCCCGCTACAAGAAATTTCTCTCCGGGGAAATCTGCAATAGAGAGCGCCTTGATTGCAGCCTCCATTGAGGATGGATTTGCATTATAGGCATCATTTATAAATGTAATATCCCCGTCAATCATAAACTGCTCCATCCTCATCGGGAGGGGTTTAAAAGATTCAATCCCCCTCTTTATATCATTAATATCTATGCCAAGACTCTTCCCGACTGCAGCAGCCGAAAGTGCGTTATAAATATTGTGATAACCGGGGTATAAGAGATTAATCACAGCATCACTTCCATCCATCTTTAGTATAAATTGATACCCTATGTCCTTATTCTTCTTTATATTCACCGCAGTAATATCCGAAGGAGAATTTATACCGAATGTAATCACTTTTCCCTTAAACCCATTTTTTAGTTCTATGACCAATGGGTTATCCGAGTTCAAGATTACTGTCCCATTCTCACCTATTCCCTTGACCAGCTCCCCCTTTGCATCCCTTATATTTTCTATTGAACCCAGTTTCTCTAAATGAGCCCTGCCTATATTTGTGATTAACCCTATGTCAGGCTCGGCAATCTGGCTTAATTTTTCAATCTCACCCTTTTCGTTCATACCCATCTCAAGTATTGCCACCTGATGGCTATCATTCATTTTCAAAAGTGTCAGGGGTAACCCAAACTGATTGTTAAGATTCCCCTCATTTTTTAAAACATTAAACCTGACACCTGCCACAGATGCCGACATCTCCTTAGTTGTGCTCTTTCCATTGCTTCCTGTTATTGCTACAACCGGGATTTTTAATCTCCTCCTGTGATAATTGGCTATTTCATGCAGTGCCTTGAGTGTATCTTTTACCTCTATTATTGTGCGGAGATTACTACCCCCCTTGCCATGAAAAAATTTCCTTTCTATCATGCCTCTATCTGAAATGATTGCACCGCCTGCACCCTTCATCAAAGCCTGAACCACAAATTCATGGCCGTCAAAATTTTTCCCCTTAATAGCTATAAATAGCTCACCCCTGCCAATAGTTCTTGAATCTATTGATACAGACGGATAAGCTCCTGAACCTGAGCCGATTAACAGTGTCCCCTTTGTCACCTTCAATATTTCTTCTAAAGTAAATTGAACCATAACAATAATTATGAGGTTAAGGTTTAGGCTGAGGTTGAGTAAAATTCTTAACCTCAACCTTGACCTTGTATTTCCTTATTGCTTCCCTTGCAACTTCCCTGTCATCAAAGTGTATTTTTTTATCCTTGAATATCTGATAATCCTCATGCCCCTTCCCCGCAATAATCACTATATCCCCTTTAGATGCATTGTTTATAGCATACTCAATTGCCTCTTTCCTGTCAGAAATCTTTATGTACCTATCATCTACTGACCACTGACCACTGACCACTGACCACTGTTTTATCCCCTTTTCAATCTCCTCTATTATTTTTAATGGCTCCTCACTCCGCGGGTTATCGGATGTTATAATTGCAAAATCACTATACTTTACTGCTGCCTTTCCCATCAGTGGACGCTTCCCCCTGTCCCTGTCACCTCCGCATCCAAACACTATCGTAATTCTATTATGAGGAATCTCTCTTGCAGCCTTAAGGACATTTTTCAGTGCATCGTCAGTATGGGCATAGTCAACCAATACTGTAAAGTCCTGCCCCTCATTTATCCCTTCCAATCTGCCTGGGACAGTCTCAAGTAATACTATACCTTTTATAATACTCTCCCCTGATAATCCCTCAAGTATGGCTGTAGATACAGATGCGAGAATATTATAGACATTGTGCATCCCTAAGAGTCTTGATTCTACATTCAATTTACCAATTGGAGTATTGGCAGTAAATTTAAGACCGTTTATTGATATATTTATATCATCTGCCTTTACATCTGCATCTTCTTTAATGCCGTAAGTCAAAGCCCTCTCTGCCTTTATATCCTTTATCAATCTCCTGCCATAAGGGTCATCTATATTTATGACAACCTTTTTTAATCCGTATTCTTTAAAAAGTCTTGCCTTTGCAAAAAAATATTTCTCTAAATTGCCGTGGAAATCAAGATGATCCTGTGTCAGGTTTGTAAAGACGCCCGTCTCAAACCTTGTCCCGTATACCCTGTCCAATTCAAGTGAATGAGACGATACCTCCATGACACAATATTTACCCCCGCTGACAGCAATCCTTTTAAAGAGCTGCTGAAGGTCAAGGGATTCCGGAGTTGTGTGTGACGAAGGGATAATCTCCCCGTCAAATCTATAATCAATAGTCCCAATCAAGCCGGTCTTAAAACCGTTTACCTTTAAAATAGAATTTATCAGATATGATATGGTCGTCTTGCCATTCGTCCCCGTAATACCTATAACTGACATCTCTCTTGAGGGATGCCCGTAAAAATTTGCTGATATAAGGGCAAGTGCCTTCCTTGAGTCACGGACAGTTATATAAGTAATTTCGGATTTCGGATTTCGGATTTTGGATTTAAAATCTCCAACCAATAAACCGTTCTCAACAACAACTGCCTTTGCACCCCTTTTTATAGCCTCCCCCAAATAATTATGTCCGTCAGACTTAAGCCCTTTTATTGCCACAAATAGAGAGCCTTTATCCACCTTTCTTGAATCATAATATACAGATGAAATCTCCCTCTCCATACTGCCGTTCACATTTATCAGGTCAACCTCCTTAAAAATTTCCTGAATCTTCATCTAAAAATACCTTGATTTTGAAAGCGGTTTAAACGGTTTAATCCGGTTTTTTTCTTCTCCCTTTCTCCTTAATCTTTTTCTCAACTTCCATTCACAGCAGGAACTTTTAAATACCTCAGCGATTGTCTTGCAATCTCCCTGAATACGGGGGCTGCAACCTCTCCTCCCCATGCCACGCCCTCCGGCTCATCTATAATAACCAGTATGGCTATCCGGGGGTTTCTTGAAGGAACATACCCTATAAAGGATGAAATAAATTTATCCTCTGAATATCCCTTCTTGTCAGGGGATGCCTTCTGTGCTGTCCCGGTCTTGCCTGCAACATCATACCCTGCCAGTATCGCCTTCTGCCCTGTCCCATACCTGACAGTATATTCCAGAATTTCAGACAGCTCTCTGCTTGTCTTTTCCGATATTACCCTCCTGACCACCTCAGGCTTAAATTCATCTGCAGCCATTCCATCCTTTTCAACTGCCTTTATCGCATAGGGCTTCATCAATATTCCGCCATTGGCAATTGCAGATACTGCAGTTATCAATTGAAGAGGTGTAACAGAAACCTCCTGCCCAAAGGATATGGATGCTAAGGATATACCCGACCACTCTTTAATATCCCTTACCTTTCCAGCCGACTCACCGGGCAGATTGATATTTGTCTTTGAACCGATGCCAAATTTCAATATATAGTCATAAAAATTTTTTGCACCAAGCCTCTGGGCAATCTTTATTGCACCTATATTGGATGACTTCCCGACAATCTCCTTTAAAGTGAGCAATTTATACTTGTGGTCATTAGCCTCATGTATGACTGTCCCTCCAATCTCATATTCACCGTTCTCACAGAAAAAAATATCATTCTGGTTTGCAATCTTTTCTTCAATGGCAGCAGCAGTTAATATCAGTTTAAATGTAGAGCCGGGCTCAAAGCTGTCAGTTACACCCCTGTTTCTCCACTCTCTTTCTTTATATTGACTGAAACTGTTTGGGTTGAACTGGGGCTGGTCAGCCATTGCAAGTATCTCCCCTGTATAGGGGTCCATCACTATAGCAGTCCCCCCTTTTGCCCTGTATTTTGATACCTGCCCGCCAAGTTCCTTTTCAGTTATATACTGTATAACCTCATCAATTGTAAGCTTAAGGTCATACCCTTTTTCTATGGATTTTTCATAGTCATCAGCAAAATTTATACTCCTTCCAAAGGCATCCTTTTCAATAACCAGACGATCAGGATTAATCATTAATTGCCCGTCATAAGAATGTTCTACGCCCGATAACCCATGATTATCTATGCCTACGAAACCGATCATCCTCCCTGCCAGTTCCTTCTTTGGATAAAATCTCTTCCCCTCCTTTAGAAATCCTATGCCTTTAATATTCAGAGATTCCACTGCCTCAGCCTCGTCAGGTGTTATTTTCCTCTTAATCCATATAAAGCCCTTCTCTTTATTAAACTCCCTGATTAATCTTGAGCTGTCCACCTTAAGCGTTTGAGAAATAATGTTTGCAGTTTTATAAGGGTCATCCAATTCCAAGGGGTTGGCATAGACTGAATCTGCTTCTACACTCACTGCAAGCTCCCTCCCTGCCCTATCGTATATTGTCCCCCTCACAGGCATTGGAGATAATGTCCTGTAATACTGCCTGTTTGAAAGATTCAGGAATTTCCCGTGCTGAAGAATCTGTATGTTATAAATCTTTTCCCATACAACACCAAAGCCGATAACAAAAAAGAGCAAAACGAGATAAATTTTAATCTTAGTCTTTTTTTCAATATTTCCTAAATACATACTATTATATTTTCACTCTTTGATAATAACTATCTGCCCCTCATGCGGAAATGACAGCCCTAATTGGGTGCTTGCTATATTCTCTACCCTATCCAATGATTTCAGGCTTGCCATTTCAATCTTTAAAAGTTTATTACTCTGAATCAATTTTGACCTTTCTTTAAGTAGTTTTTCAAAATCGTAGTTGATATTTAAAATATTAATATATGGCCAGATATAAAATAAAACTCCTGTAATGAAAAGAAATATACAGACAGAGTAAGTCAGAAATTCTCTGGGGTTAATATCTCTTCTCTCTCTGCTGAATGTATACATAAATATAAGAGTTAGTGAGTTAATGAGTTTATGCGTTATGAGTTTTAACTCATCAACCCATCAACCCATCAACTTTTTCTGCTGCCCTGAGTTTTGCACTCCTTGACCTTGGATTTCTCCGCACTTCTTCTTCAGAAGGGGTCACAGGTTTTTTTGTCAATATCTTTATGTTCCCCTTTCTTCCGCATATACATTTTGGTATATCGTGGGGGCAGATGCATCCATGCTCCATTTCTCTAAACAGATTCTTTACAATCCTATCCTCAAGGGAATGATAGGATATAACACAAATTCTTCCCTCTGTGTTCAGAAGAGCAATCGCATCTCTTATCGCATCTTCCAATATCTCTATTTCACCATTCACAGCAATTCTTATAGCCTGAAAAGTCTTTGTAGCAGGATGTATCCTTTGAGACCTGTGAACAGGGGGTATAGCAGAGACCACTATGTCAGACAGTTGAGATGTAGTCTCAATAGGCATCTTCCCCCTCTCCCTGACTATTGCACGGGTTATTTTCTTTGCCCATTTTTCCTCGCCATATTTATATATTATGCCCCTCAGCTTCTCTTCCTCAAAATTGTTTACAATCTCCTTTGCAGTTACACCTCTACTCTTGTCCATTCTCATATCCAGAGGCGCATTAGAAGAAAAACTAAATCCCCGTTCAGCGTTCATAAGCTGCCGTGTTGAAACCCCAAGGTCAAAGAGAATCCCGTCAACCTTTGAAAACCCTGCCCTACCCCTGACAACATTTTTAATATTTTTGAAATTATCATGAAAAATTTGCACCCTTTCCCTGTATGAAGACAATCTGTCTGAAGCAAACTTTATTGAATCTTCATCCCTGTCTATGCCTATAAGAATACCTGTGGGTGAGCTTTTTTTTAGTATATGTTCTGCATGCCCCCCGTCGCCGAGGTTAGCATCAACATATATATTATCTGGTTCACCCCGTAAGACCTTCGGTTTCTTACGGGGTTCACATTTAAGGAAATTAATTACCTCATCTAATAGAACAGGGATATGAACCACTTTATAAGAACCCTATCTCCATAAGTTTATCAGGAAGAAGCTTTGCCTTCTCCTTATTCCCTTCGTTAAATTCATCCCACCTGTCCTTACTCCATATTTCAATTTTATTCATTATGCCAATTAGTGCTACCTCTTTTTGAAGCCCTCCAAAATCCCTTAATGTCGTAGGGACAAGTATTCTCCCCTGATTATCCAGCGAGCATTCAGAGGCGTTTGAATATATCATGCGAATGAAATCCCTTAAGTCTTTCTGCATTGTTGGAAGCTGTCTCAGTTTTTCTTCCATACCCATCCACTCCTCAGTAGGATATGCAACAATATTTGGCTCAAAATAGGTTAGGATTAGTTTCCCGCTGTATTTAGTATTAATTATTTCCCTGAATTTTGAAGGGATACTCAGTCTTCCTTTTGAATCAATAGATTGAATGGATTGTCCAATAAACATAATAGATTCTCGGAGTTTACACTGAGCGAAGCGAATGTGCTCACTACAAGTTTTTTATCCCACTTCTCCCCACTTCTCCCCACAACTTGGTGTAAATATACCACCCTGCCAAATAATGTCAAGAAAAAAAGACAAAAAAAGAACAAAAAATTAATCTAAGATTTTAATAGGTTGCAGAGGTGCAAATTAATGGGTTTCAGGATAATTAAGAAAGGCAGAGCTCAAAAATTTAAACATAAAGTTATAGTGAACGAAAAAAAGTTGTCATTTCGACCGAAGGGAGAAATCTAAGATTCCTCGTTTCACTCGGAATGACAGATACGTAATGTCAAATTATTTAATTCGTTCACTATATAATTGAAATAATCTAAAATTAATTATTTTTTTCATAGGCATTGAAAATCCCCTAAAATCCGATACGAGGCTTTTAACGACTATTTGTAAGCTTTCCCACCATCTCGCACCCATCTTTATCTCCCATATCACAATTTTTCTGAAAATCTGAAATAGCCCTGTCATTTTGTCCTTTGTTACCATAAGCATTCCCACGATTGTTGTAGGCATAGGCATAATTCGGGTCTATGGCTATTGCATTTGTGTATGCCTCTATTGCAGAATCATGTTCCTTTTTTAAAGTATGCTGATACCCTTTTTCAAACCAATCAATTGCCTGAAATCTTTTATCCTCATTTGTAATCTTTGCCTCTACCTGCTTCTTTTCACCTTCATTTTTTGCCTGTGCTAATTGTTTCTTTAGTTCTTCAATTTCTCTCTGGCTCTTATCGTAATCAGCCTGTATCTTTTTGTAATCATCTACTACTGATTTGTCTTTGACCTTCTTTACCATCTCTTCTAAATTGTCAGGATTGACCTTCGCCTTGATTTTTACATAGAAGTTCAAGCCGTCTCCTACAATAGTCCTCTTTTTGTCAAGTATGGTAACTTCCATGATACCCGATGCAAGAATCTTGATTTCATCTTCTGTTAGCTGGTAGTTCTTTACTTTTGTATAGCTTTCAACATAAGTGCCTGCCTGTTCAAGTGCAGTCCTTTTTGCCTGAAGCAATGCCCTATCCCCTGCAACGGTTGGCGTTTCTCCATCACCCATATTGTAAGTGCCTTCTGAGATAATTTCTTTGACTTCTGCAAAACTATTGAAAGGGAAAAACAAAAATAGTGCAATAATAACTAAAAAAATATGTCTCATATTCAATCCTTTCATATTTCAGGCTTACACTTGAATCAAAATGTTATTATCAAAAAATCCCCCCTTCACCCCTTTGGTAAAGATAGGAATTTCCCCTTATAGCTATTCAGTTTTTACGAAAATTAACATTTGATTGCCCCGCATGGAAAATCGGGGATAAGTCTTGCCATGTAAAAATTCTTTGCTTATACAAATAAAACCTTCCTTAGAGCATCGCAAAACCTGTTGTTAGCCGCCTATTGCAGGCATTCTTAAGGTTCATTAATTACTTTTAGCGCCTTTTCAACTTCATCCCATGCCGCTTTAAGTTTTTGCTCTCTTGTTTCAACGGGCACGATTCCTGTTGCAGAGGGCAAAATTTCTTTTGACCTATTAGCACTACACACAAGAATTACCCCTTCAATAGCATCTTTGGCCGCTTTTATAGCTTCATTAAATTTATCTAAAGTAATCTCTCCTTTTTGCAGTTTCTCATAATCCTTTTGTACTGAGTCTTGCATTTTTAGAGCAATTTCTTTCTGCTTATCTGTAGGACAGCAATCTTTAAATTCAAAAATCACATTAAAATCTGCACTTCCCGCCTTTACTGCTTTAAGGTCAAGTGCATTAAGTTCTGGTTTCAGGTTAATACTTTTAAGACAACACCCACCCAGTAGTAGAAAAGTAAATAAAATTATCGGAAAACAATATTCATTATTCATTGGCATCCTCCCTCCTGCTTTTATGAAGAAAATCAACTATTTTGAACATGCACATTCGTCATCGTGATCATCTTGTCTTTTTTCATGCTCTTCAGATTCATCAAAATCCATGTGTTTGACTACATGATCATTATAAAATATGCACATATAGGCGTTTCGTCCATGGGGCACAGCCTCACCTTTAATCCATATTTCCTGCACATTTTTTATGTCATCAGGCATATCAAATTGTGCTGAATCGCTACTTTTCCATTTTTTCCAGAAACGATGCGTTCTGTCCTCACCACCCAGCCCAATCCAGAGATTAATTGCACTTGCTTCAGTTTTACTTGTACAAACCCTGACAAACCATCCAGCATTTGCAAGAGGTGGGAGTACAAACAAATTAACAACTACAAAGACTGTCAAACAAATTTTATATGTTGCTTGTCGAGTAGACATTTTAAATACCTCCTTTATCTTTGTTTTTTTATCACCCAAACAAAATCATCTACAATACATCAGTAGTGTCCGCTAAAAATTAAAAAAGCATGGCTTGTAAGCCTCTTTTATTGGATAATTGAAGTTGACAAAACCCAATACCAATAAGGAGGAACAAACCATGCACAAGGTTGGAACTATATTCTCGGAACTCTTGAA
>JACQBS010000056.1 GCA_016194325.1 Nitrospinota bacterium
ACTGACTTTAGTAAAATCACTGAACATGAGATTGCTCATATCGAATCTCTTATTAATAACCGTCCCAGAAAGTGTCTGGGCTTTAAAACACCACTTGAAGTGGCTTCTTCTTTTGTTGCACTTCAAGGTTGAATGTGGGTATGTTTTACTGCTTCACCAATAACCTCTAATGCCCTCACTACTGCAAAAATAGTTTTATCGTCATTTGTAAAATTATTGTAATCCATATCTGCTACAAAACGCTGTGCTTTTTCTATTGCATCCAGAATATCCTTTAAGTAATCTTTATAGTCTCTATCCATATATTCCTGATTAAATATTTAAGAATTATAATAAACGAATTAAATAAGTTGACATCAAATCCCCCGTCGCCCCCCCTTTTTTTTCTAAAGGGGGTATGGTAATTTTCTTATTTCCTTCACTATAGTATACCCTAACAATTGGTAAGGTGGAAGAAAGATTAAATAAATTTCTAATAGAACATTCCTGCTTTATTATGTGAAAAATGGGACAGCCTAATGGTTCTATTTTCTCTCTGTGACTGGTTTATTTGCGGATTTTTGGCTTCTTTTGATGGTAATCTGTATTCCGCTCAAATGTATATGCTGCCCTTATTATAGTCTCTTCATCAAAATGCCTTCCTATAATCTGAAGCCCTATTGGAAGCCCATCTTTACTGAAGCCGCAGGGGATTGAAATGGCAGGAACACCTGCAAGATTGACAGAAATAGTGAATATATCCGAGAGATACATTTGAATAGGATTATCAAATTTCTCACCGATTTTAAATGCTGGTGTTGGTGCTGTCGGTGTAATGAGTATGTCACAGTTTTTAAAAGCATCATCAAAGTCTTTTTTTATAAGTGTCCTTACCTTCTGTGCCTTAAGGTAGTAGGCATCATAGTATCCTGAGCTTAATGTATAAGTGCCGAGCATGATTCTCCTCTTTACCTCTGCACCAAAACCCTCCTCTCTTGTCTTTTTATACATTGATAACAGGTTTTTTGAATTATCTGTTCTGTAGCCGTATTTTACACCGTCATATCTTGCAAGGTTTGAGCTTGCCTCTGCTGGTGCAATTACATAATAGGCGGAGACTGCATAGTCTGTGTGAGGGAGAGAGACTTCTTTAATTTCAGCACCAAGTTTTTTAAACAGCTCAACGGCATCTCTGACAGATTTTTCTACATCCCCATCCATCCCCTCTACAAAGTATTCCTTTGGAATGCCGATTTTTAACCCCTTTACATTATTAAGAAGGGATTTTGTAAAATCAGGGACAGGGACATCTGCAGATGTAGAATCAAGAGTGTCCCGACCACTTATAACATTCATTAAAATCGCTGTATCTGTTACATCCTTTGTCATAGGCCCAATCTGGTCAAGGGAAGATGCAAATGCAACAAGCCCAAAACGGGAGACTCTTCCATAAGTAGGCTTTAATCCGGTAATGCCGCACATTGAGGCAGGCTGTCTTATAGAGCCGCCTGTATCTGAGCCGAGAGAGCCTGCACACTCATCTGCCGAGACTGAAGCAGCAGAGCCTCCACTTGAGCCGCCAGGTATTACATCTAAATTCCACGGGTTTCTTGTTACACCAAAGTGTGATGTCTCTGTTGATGAACCCATGGCAAATTCATCCATGTTTAATTTCCCAAGGAATATTGCACCGCCCTCTCTCATTTTCTTGATTACAGTTGCATCATAAGGCGGGACATAGTTTGAAAGTATCTTTGAGCCGCATGTAGTCCTAACACCTTTAATACAGATTAAATCCTTTATAGCAAGTGGGATTCCGAGGAGAGGAAGGTCTTTGCCTGCCTTTATCTTATTGTCTGCATTTTCAGCCTGTTTAAGTGACTCATCTTTTGTAAGGGTTATAAATGAGTGAATATCCTTATCAACCCTCTCAATCCTTTTAATAAATTCCAGTGTAAGCTCCTTTGCACTTATCTCCCCCCTTTTTAACTTTTCCTTTAATTCATGAATAGTCAGTTTATATAATTCCATTGATTATGCCTCTTCTATTATTTTAGGAACCTTGTAATATCCTTTATCTTTGTCGGGTGCATTATCAAGGGAATTACCTTCTGAAAACAATTCTTTATTAACATCATCACGGAAGGTATTTTTTATTGGCAGGACATGGGATGTCGGCTCAACATTGCCTGTATCAAGCTGGTTTAGTTTGTCTATATGGGTAAGTATGTTACTCAATTGATGTGTGAATCTCTCCTTCTCCACATCTGCAAGCTCTAATCGTGCAAGTTCAGCTACATGCTCTACTTCTTTAATTGATAATTTCATGTAAAATACCCTTTTTTGCCACAGACTTACACAGACTTAAAGAAAAAATATTTTTTAGTTTGTGAAGGTCTTGTGGCTAATATTTTAACCTGCTATCTCCTGTGTGATGCCTTTTTGCTTCTCCATCTCCTTTTCAGCTTCTTCTTCTTTGTCTTGCTTGCCATAAATATCCTCCTTTTCTTAATTTGGTCTGAAAACTTGAAACATGATAAGAAAATATAACATAAAAAAAATTTTTAATAAAGTATTATGCTTTGTCTTGACATGATGGATTTTTATAGTGTAAACTAATTTCCACTTTTTAAATGTATAGGAAATTATAAAATTAGCCACAGATTTTTTAAACCGTTTAAGCCGTTTAAACCGTTTGAACCGTTTTTAATGAGACGGTGTTAATCTGTGTCCATCTGTGGTTTCATTAAGGTTTTGTTCTTGAGGTATAAATTAGTTGAGTAATTTTTTACAGGTTAAGATAAAGCCGCAGAAGATTAAGAAAGGGAGTTCTGTAAGGGCACTGTTAGACACTATGGGAAATAGTGCCTTTCAGGGGAAGAATCTCGCACTTGCCCGTGATATATGGGTGAAGATGCTGAATGACAGGACTACAATATTCTTCGGGCTTGCAGGTGCCATGGTGCCTGCCGGGATGAGGGGAATAATTACATATCTTATTAAGAACAGGTATATTGACTGTCTTGTATCTACAGGTGCAAACCTTTTCCATGATTGCCATGAGACACTCGGCAGATTCCATTTTCAGGGGACTCATGAGGTGGATGATATAAAGCTGTTTGAAAAGGGGATAGACAGGATATATGATGTCTTTGCATCCGAGCAGGAGTTCAGGAAGGCAGATAATTTTGTTAAGAACTGGGCAAAGGGATTAGACCCAAAAGTTGTTTCAGGAAAGAGGTCGGTAACGACAAGGGAATTTTTATACCTCCTCGGAGATAAGCTCTCAAAGATTAGCAAGGTTGAAGGAATCCTCACATCTGCATATAAGGCAAAGGTTCCGATTTACTGCCCTGCCATTGGAGACAGCTCAATAGGCATAGCACTTGCGGTGGGGAGGGCTGAAGGATCAAACAATATCCAGTTTGATATGGTGAAGGATGTCCTTGAGACAGCAGAGATAGCGAGTAAATCCAAATCTACAGGTGTAGTATATGTAGGGGGCGGGACGCCAAAGAATTTTATACAGCAGACTGAGGTTACTGCCTCTATAATGAGCGATTCTGTATCTGAAGGGCATAGGTATGCAATCCAGATTACTGCTGATGCACCCCACTGGGGAGGTCTCTCTGGATGTACATTCAAAGAGGCACAGTCATGGGGGAAGATTGCAAGGGATGCCCGAAGTGTATCCCTCCATTCAGATGCTACAATAGCACTTCCAATCATAGCCACCGGTGTGGCAGACAGTTTCAATACCAAAAAGAGAAGGATGCCAAAATTTACAATTAAAGAAGATTTAAAGATGACCCTCTAAGTATGAAGTATCCACCTCCATTAATCCAAAAAATGAGTTTAGCCACGAATTTTCACGAATGGACTCGAATTATTAAAAATTTAGTGTCAGTGTTAGTGACAGTGTCAGTTAGAGGATTCTTTTACTGACACTGATAATTGTCACTGTCACTTTTATTATTTGATTTATTCGTGCTCATTCGTGGCTAATGCATAATCTGTGTTAAGGAAAGGAGGTGAATTATAAAGTAGTAGTTTATGGATAACAGGAAGGAGAGAGTTGAAGGTCAGAAGGATAATTTTGATTCTTCAGGCGGTAAAGATTTTTTAAATAAAGGAGCCAAAAAAAAGAAACCCCTAAAAAAGGAAAAGGATACAATAAGAAAAATCACGAGGGAGTGCCTGAAGGATTGGAGGGGGATTGATTTTGATGAGGATGAAATATAAAAGGCAATAAGATTTTTGATAAAAAAAAAACGGATTGGCGGGCAAGATAAAAAAGATGGCTGAAAGCACTTGACAAATATAGGGTTATTGTGTTGTAATTAGGCAGTTTTAATATATATGGAGTAGGTGCAAATAAAAGTCTCATTATAGGAGGGCGAGTATGCCAAAACAATACACCATAATGGTGATACCTGATATATCAGGGAAACTCCGTCGTTTCAGCATATCCGAAAAATCTGCAAAGATTCTCCTCAGTTTATTCATCCTTATAACAATCACATCTGTATTTCTGTTCTACCGCCACATAAAATTAAGTAAAGAGGTAATAGAACTGGAAGGTTTAAGAAAGGAAACAAGGGAGCAGAGGCTGCAGATACAGCAGTTTGTCCAGAAGGTTAAAGACTTTGAGCAGCAGATGGCAAGGCTTGATAGGTTTGACAGAAAGCTCAGAGTAATCACATCATTAGAAGGAAGCGGAGCAACAGCATCGGCACAGAAATGGGGCGTCGGAGGTATTGATGATAATGAGTCTACCACTTATGCATCAATTACACCTACTGAGGATAGAAATGTAATAAAAGATTTGAATAAGGATATAGATGAGTTAAAGAATCAGGCAAAATTTCAGGAGATAAGCTTTCAGGAACTGGACGAATTTTTTAAAGGGCAGGAATCGCTCCTATCATCTACCCCGTCTATCTGGCCTACAAAGGGTTGGGTTACGAGCGGATTTGGATATAGGGTATCACCATTTACAGACAGGAAGGAGGTGCATGAAGGTATAGATATAGCAACGAGGATGAATGCTCCGGTAATATCGCCAGCTGATGGAATAGTTGTAAGGTCAGGGAAGGACATGAGCTATGGGAATATACTGGAGATAGACCATGGATATGGAGTAGTAACGAGGTTTGGACACAATGCGAGGATTTTGGTCAACATGGGTGATAAAGTGAAAAGAGGACAGACAGTTGCCCATGTGGGAAATACTGGCAGAAGCACTGGTCCACACCTTCATTATGAGGTAGTTCTGAACGGTGTACCGGTAAATCCGTTCAGATATATATTAGAAGAAAGTTAATTTTTATAGATTTTAGACATCAGATTTATATTTAATGTCTATTGTCTGTAGTTAGGGTGGAGGTTTTAAAAGAATGGCAAAAGGTACAGTAAAGTGGTTTAATGAATCAAAGGGGTATGGTTTTATAAAGCAGGAAAATGGTGAGGATGTATTTGTCCACTTCTCTGCAATTAAAGGAGATGGATTTAAGACATTGAAAGAGGGACAGGAGGTAGAATTTGATGTAACACAGGGAGAGAAAGGACTTCAGGCTGTAAATGTAAAAAGTTTTAATTAAATATAACATTTATAAGCTGTTATTATAAATTGGTATAGAAAACCCTGATAAATAAAATCAGGGTTTTTCTTTTTTTATATTACAGCGTATAGCGGTCAGCGGTTAGTAAAAAAGCTAAACGCTATATGCTAACCCCTAATACCTGCATTTTATCCATTCTCTTGTATTACTAACCATTTCTATATATAATAATTTTATGATTGGTAGTCTTCTAAAAAGGATTGTTGGCAGCCGGAATGAGAGAGAATTAAAAAGGCTTCAAGCCTATGTTGACAAGATAAACCAGCTTGAGCCTTCAGTACAAAAACTCTCCAATGATGAGATCAAGGCAAAGACGGGTGAATTTAGGGAGAGGGTGAATAATTCCCTCTCGAACTTAAATTCTGACCTATCACCTTCAGACCGAAGGCAGGCAGTTGAGAATGCCCTGAATGAACTGCTCCCGGAGGCATTTGCTGTTGTGAGGGAGGCGGCAAAGAGGACCCTCAATATGAGGCATTTTGATGCCCAGCTTATCGGCGGGATTGTCCTCCATGAGGGTAAAATTTCCGAGATGAAGACAGGGGAAGGCAAGACCCTCGTCGCGACACTTCCTGTTTATCTCAATAGTCTCACTGGCAGGGGTACCCATGTTATTACTGTAAATGACTATCTTGCCAAGAGGGATGCCAACTGGATGGGTGAGATTTACAAGTTCCTCGGACTCTCTATAGGCATAATACAGCATGATATAGATGATAGAAAGAGGCAGGAGGCATACCGCTGTGATGTCACCTATGGCACAAATAACGAGTTTGGATTTGATTACTTAAGAGACAACATGAAGTTCTCAATAGATACCTATGTCCAGAGGGAGCTTAACTATGCCATTGTAGACGAGGTGGACAGCATCCTGATAGACGAGGCGAGAACGCCGCTTATCATCTCAGGACCTGCTGAAGAGTCCACAGATAAATATTACAAGATTGATAAGATAATTCCAAGATTGAAAAAAGATACAGATTATCAGATTGACGAGAAGGTAAAGTCTGCAACATTGACAGAAGATGGGGTTACAAAGGCGGAGGGGCTTCTGTCTGTGGAAAATCTTTATGACCCATCCAATATAGAGATACTCCACCATGTCAATCAGGGATTAAAGGCACATACACTGTTTAAAAGGGATGTTGATTACATAGTAAAGGATGACCAGGTTGTAATCGTAGATGAATTTACCGGAAGACTGATGCCGGGGAGGAGATGGAGTGACGGGCTTCATCAGGCTGTGGAGGCTAAAGAGGGGTGCAAGATTGAAAATGAGAACCAGACCCTTGCCACAATCACATTTCAGAACTATTTCAGGATTTATAATAAACTCGCTGGAATGACAGGAACGGCGGATACTGAGGCGGCAGAGTTTCAGGAAATATATAACTTAGAGGTATTGGTAATCCCGCCGAATAGACCCATGATCAGGGCTGATTATTCTGATGTAATCTATAGGACAGAAAAGGAGAAGTACAATGCAATTGTAAGGGAGATAGAGGAGCTTAATAAAAAGGGACAGCCCGTGCTGGTAGGGACAATCTCAATTGAAAAATCTGAGAGGATAGGTGACATGCTCAGGAAAAAGGGGATAAAGCACCATGTCCTCAATGCAAAGTATCACGAGAAAGAGGCGGAGATAGTTGCACAGGCAGGGAGATTCAGTTCTGTTACTATTGCAACGAATATGGCAGGTAGAGGGACAGACATACTCCTGGGTGGAAATCCTGATTTTCTTGCAAAGAGACAGTTTGAAAGTGAGCCTGATCCTTCGACTACGCTCAGGACAGGTTTATCGCCTGATGAAAGAAAGAAAATACATGAAGAGCTTCAAAAACAGTGTGAGAATGAGAAGCAAAATGTAATAAGCCTTGGAGGGCTTCATATCCTTGGGACAGAGAGGCATGAGGCAAGACGAATAGATAATCAGTTGAGGGGACGTTCCGGAAGACAGGGTGACCCCGGCTCATCAAGGTTTTATCTCTCTCTTGAAGATGACCTTCTTAGAATTTTCGGTTCTGAGAGGATATCGGGTTTGATGGAAAGGCTTGGCATGGAAGAAGACCAGCCTATTGAGCACAAAATGATTACCAAGGCTATTGAGAATGCACAGAGAAAGGTTGAGGCACATAATTTTGATATAAGAAAACACCTCCTTGAATATGACGATGTAATGAATAAACAGAGGGAGGTTATATATGAACAGAGGAAACAGGTATTAGAGGGTGAGAATTTGAAGGAGATGTTCTTTGAGATGTTGGAAGAGGTATTGGACGATACGGTCAGTATCTATGCCGATGAGGGGAGGCATCCTGAGGATTGGGATATGAGCGGCTTGAGGGATTCTCTAATCAGGCAGTTCTCACTGAATATAACATCTGATAACGGGATGGTATCAATTGATGGAGGAAAGAGTCTTGATAAAAAAGATATTAATCTTGAGTCACTAAAAGAGGCACTCAATGAGGCATTGGAGCAGAAATATGAGAATAAAGAATCAGAGATTGGAAGCGAGATGATGAGATATCTGGAGAAGATGGTCATGCTCCAGATTATTGATAATCAGTGGAAGGACCACCTCCTCGTCATGGACCATATTAAAGAGGGGATAGGTTTCAGGGGTTATGCACAGAAGAATCCATTGAATGAATATAAAAAAGAGGGGTTTGATGCATTTGCTGCAATGATGCAGAGGATAAAGGAAGAGATAACGGAATATATATTCAAAATCCAGCCTGTCCGAGAGGCAAGGGCTGAGATGACCCAAAAGAAACAGAGGATGATTGAGCACAGGGGTGAAGGGGCAGGCGGAGGCGGGACACCGTCTCAGGCGAAGAGAGACGGGGAAAAGGTCGGCAGAAACGACCCATGCCAATGCGGAAGCGGAAAGAAATATAAAAAATGCTGCGGGGCATGAACAAAAGCCTGAAATTAGACAGGATATACAGGATTGACAAAGATTAAATTTGCTATGTAATTTATCCTGTTAATCTTGTCTAAAAGTTTTAATTTGTTTTATGGTCAATGTAGATGTTGTAAATGGTAATGAGGCAAAAGAGGAATGGAACAGATTTCTAAACGAGAGTGAGAATGCGTCTTTTGCTTCCCTTTTTAATTGGAAGGCAATTTATGAGGAAGTATTTGGTTTTAAGACATTTTATCTTTTAATAAAGGATGATAAGAAAATCAGGGGAATCCTCCCCCTTGTTCTTATAAAAAGTCCACTCATAGGTAAAGGCTCATTTCTTATTTCTACACCCTATCTTACACAATCAGGTCTCTGCTTAAACGGCATTAGTTTTGATCCAACTCCTGTAATTAATACCTTGAGTAAGTTAATAAAAGAGTGCGGTGCGAAATATGCGGAGATAAGACAGATTGTCCCTTTCATGTCTGATAATCTTTTTACAAGGAAAGATAACTTTACTTTCAGGCTTAACCTCTCTCATGGGGCTGAAAGGCTCTGGAATGGGTTTTCTCCAAAAATGAGGAATCATATAAGGAAGGCGCAAAAATCGGGTATTGAAATTATTACCGGGAAAGACCAGTATTTTATTAATGGTTTTTATCAGGTGTTTTCAAAGAGGATGAAAGAGCTTTCATTCCCTGCATACCCAAAGAGCTATATAGAGGCAATAATTAAAAACTTTGATAATAATTCAAGAATAATTCTTGCTATGCATAAAGAAAAAATCATCGGGGGGATGTTACTCATATCTTTAAAAGAGACATTAAGTTTTCCTTATGCAGCAACCCTTGTAGAGTATAATCATCTCTGCCCTAATAACCTTATGTATTGGGAGGCTATTCAGCAGGGGGCAAGAGAGGGTTTTTCAATCCTTGATATGGGAAGAAGCCATGAAGGGAGCAGCACATATCAATTTAAAAAGCAATGGGGGGCATCAGCAGTTCAACTATATTATCAATACCTGTTTTCCGAAAAGGAGAAGGGTGATAAAGAAAGATTTTTCAATATGGAAAAGAGCCCCCTTTTTGGTATATATTCCTTTGTATGGCAGAGGCTTCCGACACCTTTTGCAAATCTTATCGGAGGTTACCTCGTAAAACAACTTCACATCGCGTGAGTCATTAGTAATTCAAGAGATAATGAAAAATAAAACACAATTTGAGAAAGAATGGCGGAACACATTCTCCGAATCTGCAGAAAGCCATAATCTGGATTACCAGATTTCAATCTGGTCAGAAGCCGGACTGGAATGCTATTTAACATATTTTTTTGAATACCTCAACCCCCATTTAAAAAGAGGTAAGGGGGGAAATTTCTTGCTTGACATCGGTTGCGGACCCGGAACTTTTTCAAGGGCAATGGCACAGAAGGGATTTAATGTATATGGTGTAGACTACTCGGCAGCGATGATTAGAAAAGCAAAAGAGAAGTCTAACGGTTATTCAATAGATTATCGGGTTGGGGAGATTTATCACCTTCCTTATAAAGACAACTCATTTGATATGGTGATATGCCTCGGTGTCTTTCAGCATCTCGAAAAACCGGCAGAGGCGCTCAGGGAATTAAAAAGAGTGATGAAGGATGAGGGTTTACTCATTATTCACACTCTAAATGCATTCTCTTTATATCGCCTCTTTTTATGGAAAGACAATGCCTTGAAGCGATATAATCCATTTCAGTTCAAGAGACTTCTTCAAAACGAGGAATTTCATAAAATATCTTTGAAGGGTATATATCTCTTTCCAAAGCCTTTTTACTTTCTCACCCGAATAATCCAAAGACTCCGCCTTTATGAATTATTTAATATATTTTTTTATCCTATCTTTTTCCCCCTTTCTCACAGTTTTTATGTTGAAGCAAGAGAGGTTAAAGGATGAGAATTCTGGCAATAGTTCCGGCATATAATGAAGAAGATTCCATTACCGCTGTTATAGATGATATAAAGATGCATCTTCCAGAGGCAGACATAGTAGTTATAAATGATGCATCAACCGATGGCACTGCCAATGCACTAAGGTCAAGAAATGGCGTGAGGTTGATTGACCTGCCGATAAATCTTGGAATAGGCGGTGCAGTTCAGACAGGATTTCGCTATGCACTAAATGGCGGTTATGATATTGCTGTTCAGATAGATGGAGATGGCCAGCATATGGCATCTGAGGTAAAAAAGGTATTGACACCTGTCATAGATGGTATTGCCGATATGTCAATCGGCTCCCGTTACTTAGAGAAAAAAGGTTTTTTGTCGTCACCGATGAGAAGGCTCGGAAATTTTATCTTTAAAATTGTAAACTCCACTTTGATTCAACAGAAGATAACTGACAATACATCGGGTTTCAGGGCATATTCAAAAGAGGCTATAAAATTTCTTAATCGTTACTATCCAAGTGATTATCCTGAACCTGAATCAGTTGTATTGCTCGCAAAAAACGGATTCAGAATCAAAGAAGTCCCTGTTATAATGAAGGAAAGGACTGCGGGTGAATCATCTATAACTCCGATAAGGACGGTTTACTATATGTTTAAGGTAATGCTCGCAATCTTTGCCCGCTTTAGCCGTTAATAGGAAATTATGAAAATCAACCACAGAGGCACAGAGACACAGAGAAAGACATTAATAATGGTTATAAAAACAAAAAATTTTCCCTCTGTGCCTCAGTGTCTCAGTGGTTTAATCAAGGTTTTGTTCTGTGGAGGTTTAAAATTTGAGAATTGAATATGTTGGCATAGGGGTATCAATTTTTCTCTTTATCTTTGTCTTTAATTTAATCAGGAGACAGAAGATAAGGGATGAGTATTCCCTCATCTGGTTTGCTGTAGCCTTGTTCTTTCTTATTATATCCATCTCCCGTCCATTAATTGATACAATTGCAGCCTTCCTTGGTATAGAGTATGGTCCAGCCGCTCTCTTTCTTATCCTTATTTCTGTGGTTTTATGGGTGCTAATCCGCTTCTCCATCTTAATATCGGAACATGAAAATAAGGTGAGGACTCTGATACAGGAGCACGCCATCCTCAAAGAGAAGCTTGAGGCAATAAGAAGAGATTCTATTGAAAATACTCATGCTTCAAATAGCAATGATAAATCCAAAATCCAAAATCCCAAATCACAAATTTCATGACCCCCCTCCCATACGGACATCTAAATATACTGACCTTTGATATTGAAGACTGGTATCATATCAATTATCCCCAGCTTGATTACAGAGTTTATGATGAAAAAGAAGACCACTCCTCACTTTTATCGGCAGTAAAGAAGATACTCTCCTTCCTGAAAGAGAGAAATACGAAGGCGACATTCTTTATCCTCGGAAGGATAGCTGAAAAGAAACCTGAAATGGTTTTGAGCATTGCTGAAGATGGCCACGAGATTGCCCTTCATGGATATGAACACTATTTGCTGAAAGATATTGGAAAGGAGCAGTTTAAAAGGGAAACCGAAAGATGTATTAAAATCTTTGAAGGGATTACCGGCAAGATACCAAAAGGTTTCAGGGCACCTTCGTGGTCTGCTACCCCATGGCTTTTCGGTGTATTAAAGGAAATGGGGTTTGAATATGATGCCAGTGTGTTTCCTGTAAAAACTCCACTCTATGGGATACCTGATGCACCGAGGCAACCGTTTTTTGCAGGGGATAATCTTCTTGAGATTCCTACTTCTGTATATCGTCTTTCAGGAAAGAATATAGCTTTCTCAGGAGGAGTATTTTTTAAAATATTTCCATGGGTTGCAATAAAAAATGCTATAAATAAAATCAAGCAGGAAGGACTGCCTTTAATCTTTTTCTTTCACCCCTGGGATTTATGGAACAGGCCCGGTAAACTTCCGGGATTAAAGACAAGGTTTATGTTTGACCTAAAGATTGGTAATGTAGAAAATAGATTCTTAAGACTTTTAGAAAGTCTTCCAATGAATTCAATTGCCTCTGCTTTAAAAGATTTAAAAAATGGGGCTATTGTCACTTCTAAAATTGATTGCAAATATATAAGAGTAAATGAAAATAATATAATATAAATTGCAAATGAAGCAGATGTAATCCCAAAATGGTAATGCTCTAAATTTACTGCAAATAAATCAGATATCAATTTAGGTAATCTCAATTTTATATATGGAATGATGGGGAATTTCCTCCTTGACATTGCATAGTAACATATGTTACTTTTTGAATCAAGTGTTACATATATGGCTTCTATTTTTTTATAGCATTCCATCAAGACCTGTAGGCAGCAGGATAAAGGTATGGAGGAGACTATCAAAGTCAGGGGCAATACAGCTCAAGGGTGCGGTTTATATGCTTCCATACACAGAAGAACATTATGAGTTCTTTCAGTGGCTTCTTTCTGAAATAACATCCGTGGGTGGTGAGGGAACATTTGTTAAGGCGGGAGGGATTGAAACAATGGAAGAAGGAGAGATAATAAATCTTTTTAATCATCAGAGGGAGGCAGACTATCGCACTATAGAGAAGAGGATGGAGTGGCTTAAAAGGAAAACCGATAGCGTTAGAAAGGGAGGCCATTCAAAGGACACAAAAAAGCTGACGAAGGAATTTTGTAGATGCGAAAAGGATTTTAAAGAGATAAGAAAGATAGATTTCTTTTCCTCCGTATATGGAAGCACTGTGGAAAAAAGGCTAAAGACACTCCAGTTAGAGATCAGGGATATATCTGGAGCTGATGCAAGGGAGCAAAGTTACATCATCGCACCAAAGGGCATTGAGGATTATCAAGGCAAGATTTGGGCTACCCGCAAGAAACCCTTTGTTGACAGGATGGCATCTGCCTGGCTTATAGGAAGGTTTATAGATAAAAGGGCTCTCTTTAAATTCATAGATGAAAAGGATATGAAAGATATGGATAAGAATACAGTTACCTTTGATATAAAGGGGGGAGAATTCACCCATGTAGGTAATTTATGCACTTTTGAGGTTCTCATCAAGTCTTTTGGTCTTAAAAATAAGGCGATTAAGAAAATAGCAGAGATTGTTCATGAAATAGATATAAAGGATGATCGTTATGAAAATCCAGAGTCAAAGGGTATAGAGGAAATACTGCAGGGAATAAGAAAGATAGCAAAGAATGATGCACAAGCCCTTGAAAAAGGTATAGAGGTGTTTGAGATACTCTATGCGTCCAAAACTTAGTTTAAAAAGGAGGTGTATATGCCACCCATTGACAAACATTTAAAAGCAAGCCTTGAAAGAACCGGCAGGGATTACAAGGAAATCCATTAAACATGGAGGTGTGGGATGAGAAAAGTATTTAAGGCTATTGTTACGTTTGCAGTATTAGTGTTTGCTTCTTATGTCGATGCAGGGCAAGAATTGGTGTGGAATTTTGATAAAGAAGCTGTTGGAAAGTTACCTGCTGGGTGGAAAGTAGAAGCTACTAATCCAAGAGGTCCTCTTGCCACATGGGAGGTTGTGTCAGCTTTGGATGATGGAAAGAAAACAAAGGTACTGGGTATGACAAAAGCAAATCATGATTTCAGTGAAACTTTCAATCTCTTCTGGACAGACAGTGTAAAGTTTAAAGATGGCAAGATAGAGGTACGGTTTAAGGCAATAAAAGGGGCTGAGGATCAGGGAGGAGGCCCGATGTGGCGTGTAAAGGATAAGGACAACTATTATGTCGCCCGGGGCAACCCTCTGGAGGGCAATTTCCGTGTTTATTATGTAAAAAATGGTAATAGAAAGACACTTGGCAGTACAAGCGTTAATATCCCTGCACAAAAATGGCATACAATCAGGATTATTCATAATGGCAATCATATTGAGGGATACTTAAATGGCAAGAAATATCTGGATTCCAAGGACTCTACATTTCAGGATGCCGGAGGCGTTGGTTTGTGGACAAAGGCAGATGCGGTGACACATTTTGATGGTATTAGAGTGACACTGACAGATAAATAAAAGAGGAGTGGATTAATAATGGAATATAGGAATAGAGCATTTATTAAGATTGTCTCCATTGGATTTATCTTTTTGATGACCATGTCTGGATGCAGTCAAAAAGGGGCTAAGGAGGTTGTGATCTATGTCTCCACCGATCAGATTTTTTCTGAACCTATCCTTAGAGACTTTGAGAAGGGTACCGGTATAAAAGTGAAGGCCGTCTATGATACGGAAGAGACAAAAAGCACAGGCGCCATGAACCGCCTGATTGCTGAAAAAAACAATCCCCAGGCTGATGTATACTGGGCTAATGAACCTATACGTGCAGTTATATTGAAAGAGAAAGGGATATCTATTCCATATTTCTCTCCCATTGCAGAGGGTATTCCATCTTCCTTTAAAGACCATGGAGGGTATTGGACCGGATTTTCAGCAAGGGCAAGGGTTTTTGTTGTAAGTGGCGAGGGGGAGGCTCCGAATTCTATTTTAGATTATACGAACGAGAAATGGAGAGATAAGGCAGTTATTGCAAACCCGCTCTTTGGGACAACCACTTCCTGGGTTTTAGCCCTTTTCACAATCTGGGGGGATAAAGAGGCAAAGACATTTATGAAAAGAATGAAAGCAAATGGTGTTAAGATTTCAACAAGTAATGGGGAGTCAACTACTCTGATTGTGAATAAAGAATTTGCATTCAGCCTGGTTGACAGCGATGATGCCACAAATGTAATAAGAGATGGCAAGTCTATCAGGCAGATTTATCCTGACCAGGAGGAAGGGGGATTGGGTACCCTTGTTCTACCCAATGTAGCGGTTTTGATAAAGGGAGGTTCCAATCCTGAAAATGGCAAAAAACTGATAGATTATCTCCTGTCTCCTGAAACAGAGCGTAAATTGGCATTTGCCGATTGTGCACAAATCCCACTCCGCAGAGGTGTTGAAACACCGCCAGATGTAAAAAAGATAGGAGAGATAAAGGCTATAAGGATTAACTACGAGGATGTGGCTAAAAAACTTCAGGAGATTCAACCCTTTCTTAAAGAGTGGACAGGATACTAAATGGCAAGGAGATATACCCTTTTAATAGCTGTTTTTTTATTGATTGTGATAGGGCTGGCCCCTGTTATAGCAATGTTCGTTAAGTCTTTATTTATCGATGGCAAGATTTCACTGGCAAGTTATGGGATGTTGTTTCAATCGAAAAGAGAGTGGCAACTATTGTTTAACAGTCTCCTTCTGGCAGGAAGTATAACATTTATTACGGTTTTATTAGGCGTTCCTTTAGGCACACTTCTTGCGAAAACTGATCTTCCTCTTAAAAGGCTTTTTACCATACTTTTCGTCATTCCTCTGATTGTTCCACCCTATATATTAGCTATTGCCTGGTTTTATTGCTTAGGACGATCAGGGATTGTAGCGGGTATGTTCGGCCCTAAAATAGGTGCTGCGACATCACAGTTTCTTTTTGGCTTCCCGGGCACGCTTTTTGTGATGGTATCAACACTCCTACCGGTCGTTATCATTCTCATGGCAACTTATTTGCGTATGGTCAACCAAAAATTAGAGGAAGCAGCCAAGCTTTCAGCGGGGTGGCTGTTAGTTTTAAAGAGGATAACCATTCCAGTTATAGCTCCCGGCATTTTCTTATCAGCGTTGATTGTTTTTATTCTCGCGATTGGCGAGTTTGGAGTGCCGTCTTCCCTTCGTTTTGATGTCTTTCCCGTGGAGTCATTTGTTCAGTTTTCGGCATTTTATAATTTCAATGCAGCAACAGCCGCAGCTATCCCATTAGGGGTGATTACGCTAGTTATTTTAATTGTGGAAAGATTATTTTTACGCAAGAAGACAGTTCAGTTTAAAATAACCAAAGAACCAATAATAATAGTTCCTCTTAAGAAAGCCAAGCCATTCCTATTCACAGCTGTAAGCATACTTGCTTTTATTTTTGTGATTGTCCCCGTGGGTGTGCTGTTAATAAAGTCATTTTCTCTCCGGGCATATAATGAGGCTTTTGCCATATCGACAAATAGTATTTTCCGAAGTTTACTCTATGCTTCAATTGGTGCAACATGCTTAGTTATATTTGGTTTTCTCCTTGGTTATCTCCTTGAGCGTAAAGCCCTGCGGTTCTCCTATGCTGCCGACTCTATAGCTGTCTTTCTCTTTGCTTTGCCAGGCACTGTAATCGGTATTGGGCTAATTAGTTTATGGAATACGCATGCGACGAATTTTATATATGCTTCAATGGTTATTATCTTGTTCGGTTATATTGCTCAATACATGGCTTTAGGTGAAAGAATCATGGCAGCCACCTTTTCTCAGGTATCACATTCAATGGAAGAGGCTGCTCAGATTGTTGGGGTGGGTTGGGTCCGTAGGTTATTTGGCATTTTGATTCCATTGACAAAGAGAGGTTTGATTGCCACATGGCTTGTTGGATTTATTTTCTGCTTAAGAGATCTCGGTATTACCATGATGGTTTATCCACCAGATCATGATACGCTGCCGGTACGCATTTTTACCCTCATGGCAAACAGCCCGGAAGAGGTTATCGCTGCTCTGGGTGTAATCATGGTAGTTATTACATTTCTACCACTTTATCTTCTGGGACTGGTAACAAGATAGATGAGGTAAAAGATGATTGTAGAGATTGACAATGTTTTTAAATATTACAATAAGATTCCGGCTATTAATGGTGTCTCACTGAATATCGAGAAGAGTGAACGGGTCGTGGTCTTAGGGCCTTCTGGTTGTGGAAAGACAACCCTTTTGAGAATAATAGCCGGCTTTATTCAACCCGATGAGGGTAAAGTGACTATAGATGGTCTTGTTGTGGCTATGACCGGAAGATGTCTGGTGGAACCTGAAAGTAGAAAGATTGGAATGGTCTTCCAGGACATTGCTCTATGGCCCCATATGAGTGTTTATGGAAACCTTGAATTCGGATTGAGGGCAAAGAATATCTCAAGGGAAAAAAGAAATAGATTGATCGATGAGATGCTCGAAAAGGTTCAGATGACCCATTTCAAAGATGCCTCTCCAGGTGATCTCTCCGGTGGACAGCAACAGAGGATTGCCTTGGCACGAGCTCTTATTATGCAGCCAAGGATACTTTTAATGGATGAGCCATTGTCGAATCTTGACCTTGATTTAAACTTATTATTGAGAAAAGAGATTCTGAGAATGCAAGAAGATCTTGGCATAACTATGCTTTACGTAACCCACGATAGGGAAGAAGCTTTTTCTTTGGCAATGAGAGTGGTTCTTATGGGCCATGGCAGGATTCAAAAGATAGGAAATGCAGATGAGGTATCGAAATATTTATTAGATTTATCCATGTGACGTTCCTGAGTGCTATGGCGCAGAATAAAATAGAAGAACCATTATATTCATTATGGCAGCTTATTTTGTATTTTTTAAAATTGGGCACTGTAGGATTTTGATGTCCTATAGCTTTAATAGACTACATGCGACGGGATTTAGTTGAAGAGAGAAAGTGGATTCAAGAGAACGATTATAAAGTAGGTCGTGTGGAAGAAATGTGGTTCAATTGCAAGATATAGGCAAAATAAAAAGGAGGTGTATATGCCACCGATTGACAAACATTTAAAAGCAAGCCTTGAAAGAACGGGAAAAGACTATATAGAAATCCATGAATGGATAGATGGAGACTTTGATAAGAAGGCTGAGAGACATGACATCACAAAGATTTATGAGTATGGAAAGATGATTGAGGAAAAATATGGGAAAGAGGGTCTTCAGGAATATATTAGACATATTCACGACGATATTAAGGCAAAGGTTTGCCATATCAAGGAGGACATTGAAAAGGAAATAGATGATACGCTATCATATTTTGGAGTTAAGTAGTTCAGAGGTATTCAATATATAAAAGGAGAGAGGATAAAGATGAAGTGGATTACTCGTGAAAAAGTAAAAGTTG
>JACQBS010000057.1 GCA_016194325.1 Nitrospinota bacterium
AGATATAAATGACCTGAATGAATCAGGTTTCTCCATCACCTTTGATAAGAGAATCAATTCATATATATTTACCGATTCAGATTTTACACTTCGTGACCTTGACCTTAATAATGACGAGCTGACTGCATTGCTTATAGGGAAACAAATAGCCCATCGTATGGGGAAACCATTTGAGAATGCTTACCGGTCTATTTTAAAAAAGGCTCAGAGGGATACTGGAATAAAAACCCGTCATAGACTGAAGCAAATAGAGGGTAAACAGCATTTTTTTATAGATATAGACCCAATGGAAGGATTTGAGGGTATTGAAAAGCAATATAACGCCATTACAGAATCATTGAATAAAAAAGAAGAGTATGATGCGATGCATTCTCAGAAAAAAAGCAGAAGGATTATTGCACCCTACGGTTTAATCTTTGAGTATGGACTCTGGTATGTTATAGGATATTGCCATCTGCGTAAAGAGGTAAGGATTTTTGCATTAGACCGTATAAAAGAATTCAGAATGACAGGCAAACAGTATAGTATCCCTGATGATTTCAATATGGATGATTACTTTAAGACCGGCTGGCATATGATACAGTATGGCAAGCCTGTAGAGGTGGTGCTAAAATTTACGAAACACTATGCCCGATGGATAAAACGCAAAAAATGGCATCCAACACAGGTAATAGAAGAACAAAAGGATGGCTCAATTATCTTTAAGGCAGCAGTTCGGGGGAGCATGGAACTAAAATGGTGGATATATCACTGGATACCGCATGTTGAGATTTTGTCCCCTCCTGAACTCAGGAAAGAAGTAATAGAGGAGATGAGGGAGATGTTGAGGATGTATGGGAAGAAAGTTTTTCAAAAGAATCTATAGAGGCATAAAAGGTTTTATAGGTATGGAAAAAAGCAGGTGTTTTGATATAGAATAAAGCAGATTGTGAAAGGAGGTTGAAAATATGGCAAAAGAACTAATGTTTGAACGCATTTCTGTTGACCCAAAAATTTGTCACGGACAGGTATGTGTAAAAGGAACACGTATCCCTGTCCATCAAATCCTGCATATGTTAGCCAATGGAGATACAATTGATGCTCTCCTTGAGGAATACTCCTCTCTTACACGGGAGGACATCCTTGCCTGTATAGAGTATGCTGCTGAACTAACAGAGGAACAGGTTATTCCTGACAAAGTTGTCGCATGAAGGTTTTTGTGGATGAAAATATCCCCTTGATAACCGTTCAAGAATTACTAAGACTCGATTATGAAGTTGTGGACATTCGCGGTACAGAAAAAAAGGGAATGGCTGATGAAGATATATGGGAAATGGTACAAAAAACCGGCTGTCTACTGATAACTACTGATAAAGGATTTGCCGAAAAGCGATACGAGAAACATAATGGCATACTGATTGTACGACTTAAGCAGCCTAACAGGATTAAGATACACCAAAAGGTTATGAAAGCAATAAGTCTCTTTAAAGAAAGAGAATGGCAGGGACTAACCGTTGTTATGCAGGATACATTCCATACAGTCTGGAAAGATAAGAAAATAAGACAGTAAGTATGCCAATACTGATAAATTTGAGTGAGCGAAATAAGGCTGTCATTTGGGCAGTGTATAGTAAGCGAACCATCTTGGAAAACACTCCCAAGATTTTCCTTGACTAAAAAATGAGGGGGTAAAATAGGCAGTAAAAAAGATATACCACTGGATACCTTACTGTAAAATACTATCCCCGCCTGAATTAAGAAATGAGATGATATTGTTACCCTGACAATACCTCAAGAAATCTTGAAACACTTACGATATTAATACCGTATTTTTTCATCTCCTCTATTAGTCGTGAGTCTTTTTTAATGTCATCATCACGACTAACCAGATAACCCGCACCACCTTTGATAGCAGTTTCTAAAACCATGTTGTCTTTATGGTCCCTGCATACATTTATATCATTTATCAAATATACTTTACGGCATGTTCCAGCTATTATTTCAATAAATAGGTTAATCTCCTCATCGGTTATTTTATACTTATTTTTTATTCTGGGGCGTCTGAGAACATCAGAAAGTTCTTTAAGAAGTGGAGTGGATATGATTACCTCAAATTCCTGCTTAAGAAATTTCTCCTTTACTCTGGCGGGATACCCTTTTCTATTGATAAAGGCTGATACCCATACATTAGTATCAATCAGAACGATTTTTGGCACGATATATCTCTTGAACCTCTCTGTAGGCTTCTGTGATATTGGCTTCTATTTCTTCAGATGAATACTTATCCGTTCTTTTGTAAATATCTTCTGCCAGTTCTTCTAATTGCTTACGCAGACGCTCATCAAGATTTATATCCAGCCTGACCTTTTCATGCTCATCCAGTGAAATCGGTTCAAGAGGTTTAAATACGCCATCTTCATATATGGCATTGATTGTTTTTAACATATATCATTCCTCTCCTAAAACTTTATTTTAGTATAATTTTATATTTACCCAAAAGCAAGGCTAATTGCGAGGTAAATCAAAATATTAAAATTAATTACCATTTTTAACTAATTTTTGACTTGATTAATCATAGTGTCTAAGTTATATAAACTTAGTGAAGATAATATTTTCTAAAATTCAAACTGACATACCTCTGTCATACTGCTTTCGTTATAATGGAGTCAGTTTAATCAAAAAGGAGGGATTACAATGCAATCAAGACGAGTTTTTATAAAAAACCTATTAGGGGCAGGGGTTATCAGCACTTTTCCGTCTATTTTACTTCCTTTAAACAATAGCTTTGCGACAATAACAAAGGGTAATGATAATACATATTATCATCACTTAAAACTTATGCACGATATTATACAAAAGAACAGTGAATTGGACGAATTAGACTTAAAAGGGCAAGTCCTAACTGAAATGTCTAAATTATACTTAAAAAGCGGATATCGTCAGGATGCACTTAAAACATTGTCTGATGCAGGTGTGATAGCTGAGAAATTAAATTTTAGGGGGAATGACTTATATATGGCAGATTCAATAGATAGCGGTATTTATCTCACAAAAGCTTCTGATATTTACGAAGAATCTGCCAAGACCTGCTTTGAAATTGGAGATAATAAGCAAGCCTTAAAGCTCATTTCTAAAGCTCTTAAGATATTGCTGGATTTGTCTAAAGACACCGATAACAGCATTTATACATTAGGTATTATCAATATTGCCAATATGCTTTATGAAAATGGTGAAAAAGAGACGGCATTGAATTTACTTAATAGCTCATTAATAAATATGACTGATGGCTATCTATTCCCAAAAAGTAATTACTCGCTTATGAGATTAGTAGAAAGCTATAGCAATATTGGACTACATAACAAGGCAGAAGAATTGCATATAAAATACCTTCTTCATATTTTACTTATGGTGAAATATCAGGTATAAGCAGCCTAAGACCAGATGCGTTATCATATATAGCTAAAAGCTATGCAGGTATAGGTTTAAGAGATAAAGCCTATCAACTTTTAAAAGATATTCACTTGCAATGGCCCAAAGAAAAAAATGAAGATATTGCTATAGCCTATGCAGAGCTTGATGAATGGGAAAAGGCGTTTAATGAAATTGAAGAGGCTGATAAAATCTCAGAGGAGCTTACATTGATAGATTCTCCTTATATAGAAATTGCAAATATTGCCATTCAGAAAAACAGAAAGGATGTTGCATTAAAAGCCCTTAAAGAATTAACTAACCTTATGAAGGATTATGATTGGGGTGATGTGAAGACAGACTTACTTATAGAAATGGCTGATATATACCTTTCAATTGGTGAAGACTTTCAATCAGTTAAGACATTAAAACATGCCCTTGCTTATATTGAAATAAGCAGGACTGAGGATGATTTCTATCTTCCTGTCTATGTAGAAGATTTATCAAAATCTGCAAATGTTTTAATTAAAATGGACAATTCAGTTGGAGCCAAAAAGCTTCTTCATAAGGCATTCAACGATATAGTTATTGAGGATGATACCTATGAGAAGATTGAATCACTTATGATAGTATTAAACGCATACATCGGCAACGGCATTGCAATAGAATATAAGGAAAAGGAATATTTAAAGAACATTTCATCTGCAATGGTCTAAAAAAAGAGATAATTATCTTGCTGTAGGTTTTTTATACCGCGAGAACCGAGAAAAGAGTTATAGAGGAGATGGAGGCGATGCTAAGAGGTTATGAAAATATCTAAAAAATCTTGACTTTGCTGGATGCGGTAAGTAGCATGATGTTGAAATATGAATTAAGATGATATGGAGGGGTGATATGAGCAATATATCTATAGAAGAAAAGATACAGGTAGAACTAAAAAATATTCCAAAGGATAAGCTGCGCGAGATTTACGACTTGATTCATTATTTCAGAATAGGTATTCGGAAGGAAAAGATAGAGGATGTAAAATTATTGAGACTTGCCTCTGAACAGAAGTTTGCCGAGATATGGAAAGAGGAAAATGACGATGTCTGGGAAAGTTACCTATAAACAGAAAGATATTGTCCTGACCAAATTTCCGTTTTCAAACCTTACAGACTATAAGGTTCGTCCCGTTTTAGTCCTTTCAAAAGACAGCTATAACCAAAAATATGCCGATGTCATTGTATGTGCAATCACCAGCAATCTTGAAGAGTCTGATTACGGCTTGACCATAACTACAGAGAGCATGGAAGAAGGACAATTAAAAGTAGCCAGCAAGATTAGGGCAGATGCCATAACAAATATTGAACAGGCGATTATCCTGAAGAAGATTGGCAAGGTTAAGCAGGGTGTATTCAACAGGGTTCTAAGCAAATTAAACAGCCTTTTTGTTGAATAGGTATTTGCGGAAAAGGATGGCTCAATTTGATACCGCAGTGTGAAATCCTTGCCCCGCCTGAGCTGAGAAAAGAGGTGGCAGAGGAGAATAAAAGAGCATATTAAAAGTCACCTGCCTGAATTTTTATAATAAAGGATTAGGTAATGAACCCAAAATCTAAAAGGTTTTCTGACAGGAAAAGGAAGTTACACAGGCTCCTGTCAATACTCCGCATACTTGACAGCCGAGAAAAATGCAATCCCGACTCCCTTGCCGAAAAATTCAACACTTCTCCGCGAAATATCTTCAGAGATATAAATGACCTGAATGAATCAGGTTTCTCCATCACCTTTGATAAGAGAATCAAT
>JACQBS010000048.1 GCA_016194325.1 Nitrospinota bacterium
CAACTTTTACTTTTTCACGAGTAATCCACTTCATCTTTATCCTCTCTCCTTTTATATATTGAATACCTCTGAACTACTTAACTCCAAAATATGATAGCGTATCATCTATTTCCTTTTCAATGTCCTCCTTGATATGGCAAAACCTTGCCTTCATATCGTCGTGAATAAAAATTTAATCTCACTTTTAAAAGAAAGGATTCTTTCTTTTTGATAGATAAACTTTTATAATAGATTAATTTTACCATTAGGTCTTATTCAGGTTTGTCTTTTTATTTTTCCACTGATGCTCTTTCTTTGTTCTTCTCCTTCATTCTATGACCAAAGGTATAATAATTCACAAGCTTGGTTAAATATGCGGCTAATACTATGCCTCCTATTAAAAAGATTAAAACAATTGCCCCGTCCATTCTCCAATCATCTCCTTCAAATTCCATTTAATCGGCAGTCTTACAGATTGACCATTTTTTTCAAAGTCAAGATACCCGTTTTTCAAGCCATATAAAAATACATCCCTCGTAATCTCCACATCCTTTATGCAATATTCTATAATCTGAGCCATCTTCCCCTCTTTAAACCACTGAAGGGATAAAAGACCGTTGCCGCTCTTTTCTATCTTTAGTGTGCTTTTTGCAATCTGATTCAAGCTGACCCTATAGCCAAGCCTATCCCAGACATCTTTAAGGATATCAAAAGACCTGACCCTGTTTTTTAAATCTACTGTCGTATAGGGCTGTAATACTGCAAAATCAAAATTTAATATATTAAAACCAACTACCAAATCTGCTGAGAGCAGCTTATTTACCAGCCCCTCAACTTCACTTTCAAGGTAGGTATAAAATTTTCCATCAAGGCTGTCATATACAACTACCACAGCTATCTTCATGAGGTGTTTATTATTCCAGCCTCCGACCTCATCAGCGCTCTTCTGAGTTTCAACATCAAAATATACTATCCGTTTATCTTTCATAATAATAATTTGACACTGATTTCCACTGATTTTTATGATTTTTTAAAAATCTGTGATAATCTTGTCTAAAAAACTCTTCTAATAATTTTTATCTTTTCGCCAAAATTTAGCAACAACCCTAATTTTATACCAGTTGCCTTTAAATAATTTACCAACTGAACTTCATGAGTCTTCGATAGTTCCGAGACTGCCTTTAATTCAACGATTACCTTATCTTCTACCAGAATATCGGCAAAATATTCTCCAACCAGATTTCCTTCAAAATAAACATTGACATGCGATTGTTGGATGGCAGAAAGTCCCTTTTCCTTTAATTTAATCATCATAGCATTTTCATAAACTTTTTCTAAAAAACCGCCTCCCAGTTTATTGTAAACTTCATACGCACAACCAATAAGTATCCTCCGGCAAAGCCGGAGGTATTACGATTGCTGCCCCCTCAAAGGGGGCTGACCGCAATCGGTTAAAGTCAAAACCCTCAAGCTGTCATTCCCGCGTGCATTTGGCGGGAATCCATGTTTTATGACTGGATGCCCGACAACTCAGAATGGATATAATTTCCTTCAGTGGTTATCATAACAAATCAGTGTCATTCTGTGTCTATTTCTGAATTAATACTCCCCCACCCTGTGCAGTTTCATCATGTTTGTTACACCCTTTTGAGATATTGGCATTCCCATAAGTATAACTACTGAATCGCCCTTTCTTGCCAATTTATGTGATAATAGGTTTCTATCCATCTCTTTTATCAGATTGTCTGTATCTTCAATCAATCCCATTGTTCTTGGCATCACACCCCAGTAGAGATTTAATCTCCACATGGTGCTTTCATATGGAGTGTAGGCAATAATCGGCATGAGCGGTCTCTGTTTAGATACCAGGAGGGCTGTAGTTCCCCATTGAGTAAATGCCACAATCAATTTTGCACCTATCTCATGAGCTGCATGGACAGCTGCACTGCTCACAGCGTCATGAAATGCAAAAACCTTTTCCACCCGCCTCTCACGGGGTCTTGCGAATGAGCCGCCTTCAGCTGCTGAGATTATTCTTGACATCATCTCCAGAGACTCTACCGGATATTTCCCGGATGCTGTCTCGCCTGAGAGCATAACCGCATCTGTCCCGTCAAATATGGCATTGGCAACATCTGAAGCCTCCGCCCTTGTAGGACGTGGATTATTTATCATGGACTCAAGCATCTGTGTTGCAGTAATAACAGGCTTCCCCTTTTTATTTGCCATGTTTATTATATTCTTCTGAATAACTGGAACAGCCTCAGGAGACATCTCAACACCGAGGTCACCCCTCGCTACCATCACCCCATCTGCCTCATCCATAATTCCTTCAAGATTCTCAATAGCCTCAGGTTTCTCAAGCTTTGCAATGACAGGTATAAATACACCCTTCTTTTTTATTATATCTTTTACAGACTTTACATCTTTATCAGTCCTGACAAACGAGATAGCCACATAATCAACACACTGCCCGATACCAAAATAAAGGTCTTCAATATCCTTTTTTGTTATTGAGGAAAGCCCCACCTTAATCCCCGGCAGATTTATTCCTTTATGGTCTGTCAGGACACCTCCATTTATCACCTCACAGGTTATATCCGTTCCCTTGACATCGTTTACCTTAAGACTCATAAGCCCGTCATCAAGAAGTATCCTGTCACCTTTTTTTACATCCCTATACATTGCAGGATATGTAATTGAGATTATCTCAGATGTCCCGATAAGTTTTCTTCCTGTGAGAATAAACCTATTCCCTGATTTAAGAACTACCCTCCCATCTTTCAGCAACCCTGTCCTTATCTTCGGACCCTGAAGGTCCTGAAGGATTGCCACCGCCTTTTTCAATTTCCTTGAAGTATCCCTTATGGATTTTATAACCTTTTTATGCTCATCATGTGTCCCGTGAGAAAAATTAAGCCTTGCCACATCCATGCCTGCCCTGATGAGTTTCTCAATCACTCTTGGAGAGCTGCTTGAAGGCCCTATAGTGCATACAATCTTTGCATTTCTTATTGGTATCATGACGATAAATCTACCATAAAAACATTGAAGATTCACCATTAATCATGATAACCTTTTCATAAGGAGGGCTTTATATGAAAAAGAAAACTCCTGCCACTTTAAACTCTTCCAATAATAGGACAACAGTCATACTCCCCATCGGCGGCATGTCTTGTGCCTCGTGTGCTGCGAGGATTGAGAGAAATTTAAAAAAATTAAATGGTGTTACAGATGCCACTGTAAATTTCGGGACTGAAAAGGCATCAGTTGAATATAGCCCTTCTATAGTTGACCTCCCTGCCATAAAGAAAACAATAGTTGATACCGGTTATACTGTTATTGAAGTAGAAGAAAAGAACCTCCTTGATATTGACAGAGAAAGAAGGGAAGGAGAATTAAGGGTATTAAAGAATGAGGTTATTGAAAGTGCTTCCCTCTCTATTTTCATCATGATAGGGAGTATGCAAATGTTTATCCCCTACTTTCCATCTATCCCACACTCAACGATGAATTCAATCCTCTTTATCTTAACTACCTTTGTCCAGTTCAAATGCGGCTCAAGATTTTATACAGGGGCATGGGCGGCATTAAAGCACTTGAGTGCTGATATGAATGTCCTTGTAGCAGTTGGAACATCTATTGCATACCTTTACAGTGCCTTTGTAACCTTCTTCCCATCAGTTTTTCCAGATGGCGAATCGGAAGTTTATTATGACACCGCCGCTGTGATAATAACTCTTATACTCCTTGGTAGATATTTGGAGCAGAGGGCAAAGGGGCGGACTTCAGAGGCGATAAAGAAATTGATGGGGCTTAAGGCAAAGAGTGCAAAGGTCATTAGAAACGGTGGAGAGATTGAAGTGTCGGTAGAAGACCTGATAGTCGGTGATATTGTTGTTGTCAGACCCGGTGAAAAGATACCTGTAGATGGTGAGATTATTGAAGGGACAGGGGCAGTTGATGAGTCAATGCTTACAGGTGAGAGTATGCCTGTGGATAAGAAAATTGGAGATACTATAATAGGTGCAACAATCAATAGGGATGGCTTCATAAAATTTAAGACTATTAGAATAGGAAAAGACACTCTCCTCTCACAGATAATAAAGACAGTTGAGGAGGCACAGGGTTCAAAGGCACCAATTCAGAGGCTTGCAGATAAGGTGGCGGGTATTTTTGTTCCTACTGTTATCGGAATTGCTGTAGCTACATTCTTTATATGGTATCTATCAGGACAGCCATTTACAATGGCAATGCTTGCATTTGTCGGAGTCCTTATAATTGCATGCCCCTGTGCATTAGGGCTTGCAACTCCGACAGCAATAATTGTAGGGACAGGAAAAGGTGCTGAGAATGGAATCTTAATAAAAGGCGGAGAGAGTCTTGAAACGGCACACAAGATAGATACAATTGTCTTTGATAAGACAGGAACACTGACAGCAGGAAAACCGTCTGTAACAGATATAATAACAAACAAGGGGCAAGGGGCAAGGGGCAAGGGGCAAGAAATAGATTCGGAGGAACTTTTAAGACTTGCAGCATCTGCTGAAGCCGGCTCTGAACACCCTTATGGCTTGGCAATAGTCACAAAGGCACAGGAAAAGGAAATAAAACCGTATGATATAGAGGAGTTTAAGGTATTTCCAGGCCATGGCATAAAGGCAAAAATAAAAGGTATGACAATTCTCATGGGAAATGAAAAAAAGATGAGTGAAGAAGGGATTAACCTCAACGGATTTAAAGAAAAGCCTGCACCTTTGGACTTTAAAAAGGTGGCGGATGAGTTATCAAGTCATGGAAAAACACCGATGTATGTAGCAATAAATAATGAGATGGCAGGAATAATTGCTGTTGCAGATACGCTAAAAAAAGATTCTATTGAGGCAATCAGAGAGCTTCAGGATATGGGGCTTGAGGTAATAATGATAACGGGCGATAACAAAAGGACTGCTGAGGCAATTGCAAGGGAGGCGGGTATAAAGAGGGTGCTGGCGGAAGTGCTTCCACAGGATAAAGCAGAGGAGGTAAAGAGGCTCCAGAAAGAGGGGAAGGTTGTTGCAATGGTGGGGGACGGAATAAACGATGCACCTTCACTCGCACAGGCAGATGTGGGGATTGCCATAGGAGCGGGGACTGACATAGCAATAGAGTCATCAGATATAACACTGATAAGAAACGACATGAGAGGAGTTTCTACTGCCATTCGTTTAAGCAGGCAGACTATGAAGACTATAAAACAGAATCTCTTCTGGGCATTCTTTTATAATGTTATTGGAATACCAATAGCGGCTGGAATCTTATATCCATTCTATGGAATATTGCTGAAGCCTATCTTCGCCGCCGCCGCTATGGCTTTTAGCTCAGTCTCGGTAGTTACAAATTCATTAAGGTTGAAAAGGTTTGAGATTACCTGATATCTTCTATTTTCCCCTCAATATATTTATCATTTTCTTATAATCCTTACTCTTAAAAACTGACGAGCCTGCGACGAGGATATTTGCCCCTGCTTTGATTACATCTCCTGCATTTTCAGGTTTTATGCCGCCGTCCACTTCTATATCAGTTTTTAACTTTGCATCATTTACCATCCGTTTCAGTTTTTCTACTTTTTTTGTTGTTGATGGTATAAACTCCTGTCCGCCAAAGCCCGGATTAACAGACATGAGAAGAACTAAATCTACTTCATCAAGTATATTATCAAGTGTATTTAAAGATGTGGCAGGGTTTAAGACTACACCTGCAATCTTTTTATTTTCTTTTATTGACCTGACAGTTCTCTGCAAGTGTTTGCATACCTCAACATGAACAGTAATTATATCCGCACCTGCCTTTACAAAATAGGGAATATAGAAATCAGGGTCTTCTATCATCAAGTGGACATCAAGGGGGAGTTTTGTAGATTTTTTTACTGCCTCTACAACCATTGGTCCAATGGTAATATTCGGGACAAAGTGCCCGTCCATAACATCAACATGAATCCAATCCGCCCCTGCCTCTTCTACTGTCTTTAATTCTTCTCCCAATCTGCTAAAATCTGCCGACAAAATTGAAGGTGCAATCTTTACCATAAAATCATTCTCCTAAAAAAACTAACCACAAAGCTTGCTATATTATAGAAAGTAGTTAAGCTCTAAAAAACAGGCTATACTCTTTCTGTTTTAGAATAACGAGTTGGTTTAAACCTAAAACAAAGAAAGGAGTATAGCCATGAAAAAGATTCAAACAAAAAAGCTTAAAGTAGTCAATGAAAAAACCCT
>JACQBS010000064.1 GCA_016194325.1 Nitrospinota bacterium
AGAAGGGATTAACAACAAGATAAAGAGGCTAAAGCGTATGGCCTACGGCTATAGAGATGTTAAATACTTCTTACTCAAGATACATCAGCATTGTGGACTGCTTGACCCTAAGTTTTCAACTTAAATACGAAAGAGGGAAAAATATATATTTTAATATGGCAAGGGCATATGTAGAGGCGGATGATATTCCCACTGCAATAGAGTCCCTTGAAAAGGCACTTAAGATTAATCCTGACTTTTCCATTGCTAAAGAGATGATTAAAGAATTAAAAGGGGGTATGTGAGATGATTATCGGAAGAAAGAATTATCTGACAATATTTGTAAAATTAATCGTTCTTTTCTTTGCCATTAATGCCTCTGCTGAAGAGATACATCATAGCCACTCTCCATTCAAATCAATAGATGAATATATACAGAGGATGGAAAGCCCTGACAGGGTTGAGTGGCAGAAGCCGGAAAAGGTTGTTGACTATCTTGCAATTAAAAATGGTGACACAGTGGCGGATATAGGAGCAGGGTCGGGTTATTTCACAGTGATACTTTCAAGGAGGATTGGCGACAGCGGGAAGGTCTATGTAGTGGATATTGAAAAAGGTATGATAGAATACATAGAGAAGAGGGCACAGAAGGAGGGGCTGAATAATATGAATTATATTTTGGCAAAACCTGACGACCCCCTTTTGCCAAAATCTTCTGTTGACCTGATTTTTATATGCGATACATATCACCATATTGAAAAGAGGGATAGTTATTTAAAAATCTTAAAAGATGTTTTGAAAAAAGATGGAAGACTTGTTATAGTAGATTTTCATGCAGTGAATACTCCAGTGGGTCCGCCGCTGAGTATGAGAATACCGAAGGAAAAGACAGTAAAAGAGATTTTGAGTGCAGGTTTTAAGGCTGAGGCTGAGTATTTTTTCCTGCCTTATCAATATTTTTTTATATTTTCAAAGTAAACCCAGTTACACCCTGTCCTGTCTGCCCAACAGGCAGGTTGAAGGGGGGACATTCTGGGTGTAACGGGGTAAAGGAGGATAGCCTATGGATGAAAAAAGTAATGCAGTTAAAAATGATGAAGTAATTGAAGGGGATGTATTAAAATCGTATAAGAACAAGGATACGAAGAGGAATAAGGAAATATTGAAGGAGAGATTTTATCACGGCTCTAAAAAGACAAAACATCAAGTACCGAAAAAGGGAAAAAGCTAAAAAGATTAGCCACAGAGAACACAGAGAAATAAGGATAAGAGAAAAGTGGGAAGAATTAGTTTTCTTAAATCAAAAAAGTTTTTCCTCTGTGACCTCTGTGATTAAATTTGGAGGTTAAATGAAGAAAAAGGATATTCAGTATCTTAAAGGTGACAAATTAAAACATTTTGTAAAGGTAAACGACCCTTATATGCCCAGAGGCAGCAAGCATGAAATGTCAATCTGTAAAGGGTGTCATGCAATATACAAGGGGAGAAAGTGGTTCCTTGATGAGGAGTTATATAAAAGTAATGTTAAGAAAAAGACTGCCAATATTGTTACATGCCCTGCATGTTTAAAGATCAGGGATAATTTTCCAGGGGGTGTTGTTACTCTGGGAGGTGATTTTCTCAAAAGACATGAGGATGAGATTTTGAATCTCGTCAGGAATGAAGGTGACAGGAGTCTCAGGGATAATCCGTTAGAGAGGATTATGAGCATTAATAAAATTAAAGGAAGGATAGAGGTTCAGACAACAAATGAGAAACTGGCTCAAAAGATTGGAAAGTCTGTTTTTAAGGCGTATTCCGGAGAACTGGAATATAAGTGGTCGGAAGATGATAAATTTGCGAGGGTGAACTGGAGCAGATAATAGGAGATTTTAGCCACTGACTTACACGGACATATAACCAAAGACTCACACAAAATTAAAGAAAAGAAAATATTTTTTAGTCTGTGAAAGTCTGTGGCTGTATAATTATGGAAAAGGTGAAAAGACCAATAAGAATTACTGATACGACATTGAGAGATGCGCATCAATCCCTGTGGGCAACGAGGATGCATATTGAGGATATACTTCCCATTGCAGAGAAGATTGATGAAGTGGGGTATAACTCAATAGAGGTCTGGGGTGGTGCTACATTTGATGTGGCTCTAAGATATCTTAACGAAGACCCATGGGAAAGGTTGTCTAAGATTAAGGAGAAGATAAAAAAGACTCCCCTTCAGATGTTATTAAGGGGGCAGAATATTGTAGGTTATAAGAATTACCCCGATGACCTGTTAGAGGCATTTATAGGAAAGGCTGTTGAACGTGGTATAAATATTTTCCGTGTATTTGATGCCCTGAATGATGTAAGGAATATTGAAAAGGCAATAAAGTTTATAAAGAGAGAGGGTGCCCATGCACAGGGGACTGTGTGCTATACCCGCAGCCCGGTTCATACAATAGATATGTATATAGAAGGTGCAAAGAGGCAGCTTGATATAGGTATTAACAGCTTAAATATAAAAGATATGGCTGGAATCCTTACCCCTTATGTAGCCTATGAGTTAGTCTCTGCATTAAAGAGTGAGATTAAAATACCTTTGCAGATTCACTGTCACAGTAGTAGCGGAATGGCTGTTGGAACATATCTGAAGGCGATTGAAGGCGGTGTAGATGTAATAGATTGTGCAGCAGCACCACTTGCACTTCATACATCACAGCCTCCTGTTGAGACATTCATTGCAATATTGAGAAATACAGAATACGCAACGGGTCTCAAGATGGAGACGCTTCATGCAATATCAGAATATTTTGAAAAGATAGCTGAGAAGAGGTGTATGCAGAGAAGAAGGCAGACACTGATAGATGTCTCTGTCATAGAGCATCAGATACCCGGAGGGATGGCATCAAATCTGATAGTCCAGTTGGAGCAGCAGAATGCACTGGATAAATTTGAAAATGTGCTTTTAGAGATTCCAAAGGTAAGGGAGGAGCTTGGATGGCCACCCCTTGTAACGCCCACAAGCCAGATTGTAGGGACACAGGCAGTTATGAATATAATTACAGGGAAAAGATATAAGGTTGTCCCCAATGAGGTGAAAAATTATGTGAGGGGATATTATGGAAGGTCACCTGCACCTATAAAAGATGAGATTAAGAAGATGATAATAGGTGATGAGGAACCGATAAAATGCAGGCCCGCAGATTTGCTGGAGCCTGTAATGGATAAGGCGCGGAGGGAGTTAAAGGAGAGCGGGTTGATGAAAAAGGAAGAGGATGTTATAACATACGCACTCTTCCCTGAAATCTCCTTGGAATTTTTTAGGAAGAGGAATAAGATGCAAGGGGCAAGGGGCAAGGGGCAAGGGGCAAGTGATAAGAAGCAAGAGGATAAATATAAGGAACTTTCTTCCATTTTTAAGATTGTATCTTCAAGCAGTATCTCTGAATTTGAATGGGAGAAGGAGGGGAGGAAGATAAAAATAAGGCAGGATCCTGATAACAAAAATATTGGCAATAATGCAACTCCGAAACCTGAAATTATATCTGTTAATAAAAAAAATGAAAAAGAACCTAAGAAGGCAGAAGGGGATTATTCAGAGATACTCTCTCCAATGGTCGGGATATTTAGTATAAAATTATCTGCCGAGACAACATCATTTGTGGAAAAGGGTGTAACGGTTGAAAAGAATCAGACCATAGGTATTGTAGAGGCAATGAAGATAAAGAATGAGATTAAGGCTGATAAAAAATGCAGGATGATAGATATATTTGTTAATGATAAGGAGCCTGTAGAATACGGACAACCTCTCTTTCTTGTAGAACCCCTGTGAAATAGTGATTAGTGAATAGTGATCAGTAAGTGCTAATACTATCACTACTAATCACTGACCACTAACAACTAACCACTGTTCACTAATTATGGATGAAACTAATAAGGATGTAAAAAAGATAACAGATTTAATTGAGGACGAAGGGAAACACTACATAAAGGAGTATATTGCAGAACTCCATCCTGCCGATATTGCAGATATCATAGAGACCCTTGATGAAGAAAAGAAAAAGGAATTATTTAATCTCCTCCATACCGAAATTGCATCTAAGGTCATCGTTGAAGTAAATGAACACTCAAGAGACCAGATCCTTGAAGATATAAATAAGGAGAAGCTTACAGATATTGTAGAGGAGATGAGCTCTGATGATGCAGCAGACCTTATAGCAGACCTGTCAAAAGAAGAAGCCAAAGACCTCCTTGAAAAACTCCATTGGAAGGATTCTACCGAGGTTCAGAAACTTTTAAAATATCCTGAGGATACTGCAGGCGGTATTATGCAGACAGAACTCCTGTCTGTCCGCGAGGAGATGCTTGTAGAGGATGCAATAATTCAGCTTATGGCATTATCAGAAAATATTGGGGATGTCCCTAATGTATTTGTAGTAGACAAAAACAGGAGATTGGTCGGGATTCTGCCTGTAAGAAAATTATTGATTGTAAAACATGAAATGCCTATCTCCGGGATAATAGACAGGAATGTCATCTCTGTGAATGTGAATGAGGACCAGGAAGAGGTGGCAAATATATTTAAGAAGTATGATCTGGTATCTCTTGCTGTAGTGGATGATGACGGCAGACTGGTTGGCAGGATACAGATAGATGATATTGTGGATGTCCTTGTTGAAGAGGCATCTGAGGATATCCTTCATTTTGGAGGTGTATATCAGGATGAAAAGGTTATGGATCCCCCATCACGATCTATCAAGGTAAGACTGCCATGGCTCATAATTAATCTTGCCACTGCATTCCTTGCGGCATCTGTTGTAGGGCTATTTGAGGATACCATCCAGACTTTGACGATATTAGCGATGTTTATGCCTGTTGTTGCAGGGCAGGGTGGTAATGCAGGGACTCAGGCATTAGCTGTAGCTGTGAGGGGGATTGCCCTCGGTGAGGTGAGTTTCAGTAATGCAAAAAGACCTCTCATAAACAGTATCATAGTGGGTTTACTTAACGGTATAGTTTGTGGTTTGATAACAGCTTTAATTGAGTATTTCTGGAAGGGTAGCTATATGCTGGGAGTAGTTCTCTGTCTTGCAATGATTATAAATTTAATAATTGCCTGCTTTGTTGGAGTAATTATTCCTCTGACGTTAAAGTGGCTAAAGATAGACCCTGCTATTGCATCAGTGGTAATTGTGACAACCTTTACTGATTGTATCGGCTTCCTTTCCTTCTTAGGTCTCGCCACACTTTTTATAAAATATCTTATTTAACCATTGTTCATTAGTTACTATTCACTGGTCACTCATCACTGTTCACTATATTATGGTGGGCGGTACAGGATTTGAACCTGCGACTTCCACCGTGTGAGGATGGCACTCTACCGCTGAGTTAACCGCCCGATATACAGTAAGCAGTAAGAAGTAGGCAGTAGGCACTTTTTTGCTTCGTACTCCTTACTACCTACTGCTTACTGTCTTTTTGGTGGAGCAGAGCGGGATCGAACCGCCGACCTTCTCGTTGCGAACGAGACGCTCTCCCAACTGAGCTACTGCCCCCTTCAATTTTCAATTATCAATTATCAATTATCAATTGTCAATTTGTTTTTCCCCCGTATCTATACCATATCCTGCATGTCCCATCCATAGAGACCATGCAGGGACCAAAGGGGTTTTCAGGGTTGCAGGCCTTTTTTGAGAAAAGCGGACAATCGGGCGGATATATCTTACCTATCATAATCAAGTGGCAGGAGCAGTGAGGATGGATATCAAAGAAATATTTATCCCCCTTTTCTATATCAAATATTTTATTTGCATCCCACTTTGAGTATTTTTCTCTTAATTTAAGTCCTGACCTCGGGATCCTTCCTATCCCCCTCCAGTATGAAGATACCTCTTCAAAGACATCACTCATTATTTTTATAGCCTTTGGATTGCCGTCTTCCTGAACTGCCCTTGTATATTTGTTTGTGAGTGATGCCCTCCCTTCCTTTATCTGTTCTACTATGCTTAAGACAGCCGATAATATATCCAGAGGCTCAAAGCCGGCTGATACTGTAGGCATCAGATATGCTTCAGGGAATATCTCAAATGGTTTCATGCCGATAACTGTAGTTACATGTCCCGGGAGGAGAAAGCCGTCAATCTGTATATCTCCTATGCCAAGCAGGAGTTCCATTGAGGGGGGTATCAGGCGGTGAGATGATAATATAGAGAGATTATCAGGCGGATTATTATAAATAAGTGATGCAACACCTGCTGCGGTTGTTTCAAACCCGACAGAGAAAAATACAACCCTTTTGTCAGGATTCTTTTCTGCTATTTTCTGGACATCTAAAGGGCTGTAGATAATCCTTACATCTGCCCCTCTTGATTTTGCTGTCTGCAGAGAATCGTTTTCATTATTTTTACTATTGCTTTTTGAAGGAACCCTTATCATATCCCCAAATGTAGCAAGGATGACATTATCCATTAAAGAAATCTCTATTGCTGTATTTATGTCAGATGCAGGACAGACACATACCGGACAGCCAGGGCCTGCAACAAGCTCAATATTTTCTGGCAGCAGAGACCTTAAACCAAATCTGCCAATAAAGTTTTCGTGAGTTCCGCAGACATGCATTATTTTGATTTTGTGGGAAGGGGTAGTTTTTGAAATAAGGTGTATAATCTTTTTTACTAATTCAGAATCCCTGTAATCATCAATTTTCATGATTACCCTTGTTTAGGGGCATTAACAGCAGAAGAAATCTGGGGACTGAGGTTTTTATTATTGTTATAGGTTGGGGTTACAATTCCTCCTGACATTATAAGTTTAATACCATCCTCTATGTTCATATTGAGGGAGATGATGTCCTCTCTTGGAACCATGAGGAAAAAACCTGTTGTAGGATTTGGGACTGTTGGAACAAATACATTTATCACATCTTCCTTTGTAACATGCTGAACCTCACCCTGTGCCTCACTCGTTATGAATCCTATTGAGTACATTCCGTTTTTTGGAAACTGAACCAGCACAACACGGCTGAATGCAGACTTCTTGGCTGTGGCAATAGTATGGATGACCTGTTTTGCACCGGAATAGATGGATTTTACCATCGGTATGCTATCCAAAAATATTTCAAACCTTTCAAGGAGCTTCAGCCCAATTACATTTGTACTTGCCAATCCTACTGCAAAGATTATAAGAAAGGTCAGTATAAATCCAATTCCTGGTATTATGAAATGTAATCCTGCAGCAGATAGTATCTCATTTACGGTGGGGCCCAGCATGCTGTCAATCATCCTGAAGAGGACCCTTATGAAGAAAAAAGTTATCATTATTGGGAGTGTTACAAGGAGTCCTGTAATAAATATATTTCTTATCTTATGTTTTAGTGTTTTAACCATTCTGCTCTCTTTTTATTTCGCTTTCTTGATGATTTTAATAACTTTTTTAAAATATATCACATTTAGTATATCGGTAAAAGGGGAAAAAGTCGTTAGGTTTTAAATGACAGGTGATGATTTTTATGATATTTTTATAGTAAGAATCTGGATATAGCCTATGGGTGATAATAATATAGACCGTAGAGAATTTTTAAAGAGAGCGGCAAAGGCTGGAATTGCTATCGGGGCAGTAACAGGCGGAGCATTCCTTTTACACAATAGAGATGCAGTTATTTCAGCAGGTGAATCTATTGCCAAAGTAAAGGATTTTCGTATAACAGGGGATGCATTACCACAGATGGCTATAGCAAAAGGTGATTCACCTGCAAAGATTGTGAAGGCTGCAGTTGAGGGGATGGGCGGGATGAAGCGGTTTGTCTCAAGGGGTGATATAGTAGTAATAAAGCCAAATATCGGGTGGGACAGGGTTCCTGAGCAGGCTGCAAATACAAACCCGGAGGTTGTAGCTGAGACTGTCAGGCTATGCTATGACGCAGGGGCAAAGAAGGTGATTGTAACTGATATGTCATGCAACGACCCCCGCAGGTGCTTTTTCAGGAGCGGTATTGGAAAGAGTGCAAAAGATGCCGGGGCAGATGTTCAGCTTCCTAAGGATTATAAATTTAAAAAAACAGCAATAAAGGGGGAGGTTTTAAACATCTGGCCTGTATATACTGTAATACTTGAGGCGGACAAGATTATAAATATTCCTATAGCAAAGCATCACAATCATTCTACTTTAACACTTGGGATGAAAAACTGGTATGGGCTTTTAGGCGGCAGGAGGAAGGATTTGCATCAGAATATTCACATGAGTATTGCAGATTTGGCGGCATTCATCCGCCCGACACTTACAATTATTGATGCATACAGGATACTTATTAAAAATGGACCTCAGGGTGGGAGTATCAGAGATGTAAGGATGATGAATACTGTGGCAGTTTCTACAGACCCTGTGGCGGTTGATGCCTTTGCCGCTACACTCTTTGATAAAAAACCAGAGGAGATTGGATATATTGTTGAGGCACATAAAAGGGGTTTGGGAAACATAAATTATACAGAACTCCAGCCTGTATTGATAAACATATAAGAAATTAGCCACGAATGAACACGAATTAACACTAAAAATTACAAAAAATATTTTTTAATTCGTGAATATTCGTGTAAATTTGTGGCTAAATAATTAAGAGATGACTAAAAGAAATATACTTGTCTATTTCAGGCGAATCTCACAGATATTTTTTATTATCCTTTTCTTTTACCTCCTCTTTCAGACTGAATACAGGGGCGGGTTTACAAAGGATATTACAAACCCGATAAGAATAGATTTACCTGTAAAATTCTTTTTTGAGATTGACCCGCTGACAGCAATATCGACAGTAATCTCCACCCATTCCCTTTATAAAGATTTAATCCTGGCAGTAGTATTAATATCGGCAACAATTTTATTCGGCAGGTTTTTCTGCGGATGGATATGTCCTATGGGGACGCTGCATCAGGTCTTCAGTGCAGTCAGTCCTGCCAAAAAAGGCATCAAAAGGATAGAATCCAATATGGGGCATTCAAATCAGGTAATAAAATATTACATACTGATACTTTTTTTGGTCGCTGCAGTTTTTACATCCCTTCAGGTTGGGCTTCTTGACCCAATCACGTTTCTCTACCGCTCAGTTACTACAGCCATCCTGCCGGGATTAAATCTCTCTTTTTCTTTTCTGACTGACAAACTCAATTCATTTGATAATCCCTATGTTCAGAGAATATGGGATGGTATATATTCATTTACACATGATTATATCTTGAGCTTCATACAGCTAAATTTTCATTTTGCATGGGTTATCGGGATACTGTTTTTAACAGCACTTCTTTTAAATAGAAAAGAGACAAGATTCTGGTGCAGATATATATGTCCGACAGGGGCATTGCTGGGGCTATTTTCCAGATTCAGCCTCTTTGGAATGGAGAAGGCACATGATAAATGCACTGACTGTAATAAATGTCTTCTTGACTGTCAGGGGGCAGATTCACCTCAGGGGAGGGTTGACTGGAAATCCCATGAATGTATCATGTGCTTCAACTGTGAGAAGGTATGCCCTGAAGATGTAATAAAATTTAAGTTCTTTCCAAACAGGGCATCTACACTGACTGAGCCGAACTTAAAGAGAAGGTGGATTACCTTAAGCGGTTTTGCAGGATTATTTATTCCGTTTTTTTCAAGGGGCTCTGCTGAATTTAAGACAAATTTCAACCCGAAACTCATAAGGCCGCCGGGTGCGTTGGAGGAGGCAGAATTTCTTGCCCGATGTATCAGGTGTGCGGAATGTATGAAGGTCTGCCCTACAAATGCACTCCATCCAACCCTTTTGGAGGCAGGGATTGAAGGGATATGGTCTCCTATACTAATTCCAAGGATAGGATACTGTGAGCATACCTGCATCCTCTGCTCAACAGTCTGCCCCACAGGTGCAATCCGTTCAATTACAGATGAGGAGAAGGTCGGCTCGGAAAAGGTAAAACCTATAAAAATAGGGACTGCCTTCTATGACAGGGGGAGATGCCTCCCGTGGGCGATGGCAATACCATGCATAGTCTGTGAGGAGCATTGTCCTACAACACCAAAGGCTATATGGCTTGAAGAGATAGATGTTCCCGCACCAAATGGAAAGATTGTGAGGGTAAAGCGTCCCTACATAAATCCAGAGGTTTGTATAGGCTGTGGTATATGCGAGAAGGTCTGCCCTCTTCAGGACCAACCTGCTGTCTATGTTACAAGCATAGGCGAGAGCCGTTCAAAGGAAAATCAGGTTCTTCTGGACAGCAGTAGATATAAACAATAATTTTTTACCCCTCACCTCACCTCTCCCCTGAGGGGAGAGGGACAGGGTGAGGGGGATAAAGGAGGTATTATGAAAGGTAATGAGAAGGTTGTTAAATCACTTAATGCGGCATTATCAATGGAGTTGGGGGCAATATTGCAGTATCTTCATCATCACTGGACAGGGGAAGGTATTGAGAGCCAGACGATATTACCTATTTTTAAACAGATTGGAATGGATGAGATGAGACATGCGGGCCTAATAGCAGAGAGGATAAATTTTCTTGAGGGGGACCCGACACTTGCACCTGCCAAGATAAGAAAATATGGCGATTTGAGGAAGATGATGCAGGATGACCTTGCAGGGGAATATGATGCAATAAATTATTATAAAAAAGTTATCAAGCTCTGTGATGAGGTTGGCGACTCCACCTCAAGGCTGATGATGGAGCAGATACTATCAGACGAGGAGCGTCACGCAGATATATGGGAGACGACACTTGCCAAACACAAAGGAACAAAAACCTGAACACAAATAACACGAATGGGACAAATTACACGAATAACTACTAATTACAGAAAATATTTTTACTTTCAATTTTAGTTTTTATTCGTGCCATTCGTATATTCGTGAAATTCGTGTTCCAGAATTTTATAATTTCCTCTGCATTTAAAAACAATCTTCTCTTTTTAATCATCCTTTAATAAATAAAAGTTTAAAATCTAATTATGAAAATAAAGGTCTGGGATTTACCTACGCGTCTTTTCCACTGGCTGCTTGTGTTGGCTTATGTAGGGGCATATTTTACATCAGAGAGTGAATGGCTTCTTGAATACCATGCCGCAGCAGGATATATCGCCCTTGGTCTTATAGTATTCAGGATACTATGGGGGTTCACAGGAAACAGATATGCAAGATTCTCAGACTTTATTAGGGGATGGGGTGAGGTTAAGTCGTATATTTTAAGGATGATTAGATTAGATATACCGAGATTTCTCGGGCATAATCCTGCCGTCGGCTTGATAGTATTATTTATGCTCCTGATAACCTCAGTAATATCATTAACAGGGATAGTTGTTTACGGTGGAGAAGAGGGGAGGGGGATAGCGGCAGGATTTTTTACTTTTAAGACTGCAATTATTG
>JACQBS010000055.1 GCA_016194325.1 Nitrospinota bacterium
CTTTTTCATGGCTATACTCCTTTCTTTGTTTTAGGTTTAAACCAACTCGTTATTCTAAAACAGAAAGAGTATAGCCTCTTTTTTAGAGCTTAACTACTTTCTATAATATAGCAAGCTTTGTGGTGAGTTGTTTTTATTGTTTCACAACATAAGTCCCTGCAATCTTGTCGTGCCAACCCTGTTTATTCTTATCAAAGGCAATCCATAGAAAACCGAGGAATAGTGGAATCTCAGAAATTCCATATCCTATATATCTTACAAATGCCTTTCTGTAAGTCATCATGCCATCTTCTACAGGTACTACCTTTACACCCATTATCTTTTTGCCGATTGTCTGCCCTGTAGAGCCGTGAAAGAGTGTGAAGTAAAGGCAGCTTATGGTCATATAAATAGCTATTGCAGAGAGTCCATATATAATAAAGGTATCAAGATTTTGAATAATATCTTCTATGGATGAAAAACTTGTCTCATTAATATCAAGGTTTAATTTAAGAGGTGTTATTATTATTTCTGTTAGAATCTGGAGTATTATATTGTCAATTATAAATGCCGGAAGTCTTCGCCAGAACCCTGCCTTTACTGTTTCAGCAGGTATCGGCTCAGATACAACTGTATATAAAGATGACCCACTTTGGTAATGTGTTGTTTCCAATGTAAATATCCAGTAAACCACGAGATTAACACAAGATTACCACAAGAAATTAGAAATTAAGAAATTTCCTAATTTCTTAGTTTTCCGTCTTGTGTAAATCTGTGAAATCTTGTGGTTTCATTCAATCTCCAGTTTTATCTCATCACCCTCTTTTTTCTTGCCTTTTTCTTTTTCGCCGCCGAGTTCGGCAATATCCTCAAGGCTGAGGGTTAATTCTTCTACAGGTGATTCTTTTATTTCTGGCTCAACAGATAGAGTCTCCTCTATTTTGGGTTCTTCTTCTATGGTAAGGCTGATTTCTTCCTTCTTTTCCTCTGCCGGCTCTAATGAAAACTCAATCTCTCCTTTTTTCTCCTCTGCCATGGGCTGAAGAGAAACCTCAGCTACATCTAATTCAGGCTTTGTAATATCTTCAGGCAGGCTGATCTCAATTTCGCCTTTTTCTTGAGTCTCAACCTTTGCTGATGGTTTTTCAGATACTACACTGATTGCTTCTTCCACAGATGCTGCAACCCCTGTCTCTTCAGTCACTTCTGCTGCAGCCGTTGCAACTCCTGACTCCTCTGCATCTTCTACTGCTTCCTCCATACCTTCAACATATTTTAATACATTAATAACACCCGGCGTAAATGTTGTAACTCCCATATTTGTTTTGAATTGTGTAAGGTCTCTGCCGCATTTTCTGCATGTATCCAGATATTCAAAACTTGCATAACCACACTTTGGACATTTCATAATTTGTCCCTCCAAGAAAATTATAAAATATATCCGCAGATTACGCAGATTATCGCAGATTAAAAGAAAATAATTTTTTAAAAAATCTGTGTAATCTGCGTAATCTGCGGATTAATCATGTTTTTGTCCTGTCTTGTTGCTCTTAAGAATAATATAAAAATGCAGGTGCGTCAAGGGGATTTACTCATACATCAGTGCCTCGACGGGATTTAATTTCGCCGCCTTCTGGGCAGGAAATGCCCCAAAAAATATCCCGACTGCTGCAGAGAATGAGAATGCAAGAATTACAGACCACAACGATACTTTTACCGGCACAACAGGAAAGAAAAGCGGGATTGCATAGGCAATCCCCGCTCCAATCAGAATGCCGGTAACTCCTCCGAAAGAACTGATAATTGTAGATTCAAAGAGAAACTGTTTAAGTATATCGCTGTTCTGAGCACCGATTGCCTTTCTAATCCCTATTTCTTTTGTTCGCTCCTGAACCGAGACGAGCATGATGTTCATTATCCCGATACCACCCACAATTAGAGATATCCCTGCTATCGCACCTATAACATAGGTCAGGACTTTGAGGATTGTATTAAGGGTAGACAGAAGGCTCGCCTGGGTGACCACAGAAAAATCCTCTTTGTTGTCATGCCGCTTTTTAAGAAGCTGTATTGTTTCCTCTTTTGCCATGTCCACCGTCTCTGCATTTATAGCCTCTACAAGTATCTCGGTTATTTTATCCGTATCAAAAAGGTCTTGAGCCGATAGGAGGGGAATGAAGACAAGGTCATCAATGTCAAAACCGAGGGAGACCCCTTTTTTCTCCATAATCCCCACAATCCGATATTTTACGCCGGCGAGCCAGACCATCTTCCCCAGAGGATTTTCATCTTCAAAAAGCTCCTTTTTGACCGTCCTCCCAATCACTACCACCTTTCTGTGAAATTCCACATCTTCATCCGTTATGAATGAGCCGATTTCTACATGGAGGTTACGAACATTCTGAAAAGAATTTGTGACGCCCAGGGTAAGGATATCTCGGCTGCGGTTTCTGTATTTGATCTTGGAGGTGCCTATAACAATCGGGGCAACATCTTTCAAGGTGAAGGCGTTCCTTTTTAGATACATCGTATCGTTATATGTTAGTTTTCTTGATGTGGAGCTCTGAGGCGGGGCATGTCCTGTTGTCTCTGTCTTCCCCGGAGTTATGACCAGCAGGTTTGTTCCGACCCCCATCAATTCATGGGACACATATTCCCTCGTCCCCTCTCCGAGAGACACAAGGAGAATAACCGATGCTACTCCGATCACAACCCCCAGCATTGTGAGGAATGAGCGAACCTTGTTGAGCATAATGCTCTCAAGAGCCATCAGAATAATGTCAATCATAAGAAATTATAAAAACTTGACAGGATTAACAGGATTAATTTTGAATATTTTTTATCCTGTTTTATCCTGTATATCCTGTCTAAAATCAAGGCGTTGTTCTTGCCATTTCAATGTCGCTTACAATTTCGCCGTCAAGAATTGTTACAATACGGCCTACCCTCTCTGCAACTTTTTCATTATGAGTAACTATAAGGATTGTCCCCCCATCCCTGTGGATACCATCAAATATCTTTAAAATATCTTCTCCTGTCTTAGAATCAAGATTCCCTGTAGGCTCATCGGCAAGGATAATAGATGGATTTGTAACTATCGCCCTTGCTATGGCAGCGCGCTGCTTCTCCCCTCCAGATAGCTCGGCAGGGGAATGGGTTAGTCGATGCTCAAGCCCGACACGGGTTAAGGCATCCCTTGATAGAGCGGAGCGCTCGCCGCCCGGAATACCAAGGTAAAAAAGAGGCAACTCAACATTTTTCAGGATAGACAGCCGCGGGATTAAATTAAATGATTGAAAGACAAACCCGATCTTTCCGCCCCTTATCTCGGCAAGCTCCAAATCTGAAAGCTCCTCAACAAGGTGTCCGTCAAAATAATATGAGCCGCTGTCAGACCTGTCAAGGCAGCCAATAATATGCATCAGTGTGGATTTTCCTGACCCTGATTGCCCCTTGATTACCAGATATTGATTTTTTGTTACGGCTATGTTTATTTTCTTAAGGGCGGGAATTTCCACATGTCCAATATAATAACTTTTAAACAGATTCTTTATTTCTATTATCGTTTCGCCCATTTACCCAGTTAGAAAGCCCCTCCCGTAAGCCCAGTTAGAAGACCATATATCAGGAAGCCCTTTCCTTCTATCAGGAGAGTAACCCTGACAGAGAAAGCTTCTAACTGGGTTTATTCATTCTTAACTACGACCCGGCTTCCTTCTTTCAGGTTGAGGATATCTATAGAGGAGATTATCTCCTCTCCCTCTCGTAGTCCATCCTCTACAACTGTAAAATCCCAGTTTGAGAGTCCGAGACGAAGGGGCCTCTTTTTCACTATACCCTCCTCAACAACGAATACATGCTTTTTCTCTCCCCTCCCCATCAGCAGGTTTGTCGGGACGAGCAATGCAGAGGGTATTTTATCCACAAGGATTTCAATATCACAGGACATGCCGGGCCTGAGTTTTTCAGTATGACGGTCTATGGATATCTTAATGGCTACTGTCCGCCCCTCCAATTTTTCTTCGGAGACAGTCGGTGATATCTCGTATATCTTTCCGATAAAATCAGTACCCGGGAAGGAATCAATTCTAATTTTCACCTCCTGCCTGATACGAAGCTTATATATATCAGCCTCATCAACTGGTGCATGGATATATAGGGAGTTGTCATCTACTACCTCTGCCAGCGGCGCGCCGGGGAGCACCATCTCACCCACTTCAACCTGCTTAAATGACACAATTCCGTTAAAAGGGGCTGTAATCCTCAAGTAACTCTTCTGAATGATGGCGATACTAAGAGATTCTTCCAATTGTTCAACCTCCGCCTTTGCGGCGAGCATCTCCTTTTCCTTGAGGACGACTCCTTCACGATTGACAACTGCAGACTCATAGGCAGCACTCGCAACATCATAATTTCTGACGGCTGAGTCCAATTGCTGATTTGAAATTATCCCCTGCCGCTCCATATCCTGTGCCCTCCGGAGTGCAGCAGATGCCTCTTTACGATTGGCCTCGGTTTCTGAAATCTTTGAGTTTACAAGTTTTTTTTCCAGTTCAAATGCCGCATTTGCCTGCTCATGCCTGACCTTCGCCAGCAAGAGGTTAGCCTCAACCCTTTTGATATTTGTAATCGCCTCTTCCTGTTCAAGTACGATTAGCTCCTCTCCTGCCCCCACCCGTTCACTCTCATTAAAATTTACCCTGACGACACGGCCGTTTATTCTTGACGATATCTTTGCAGCCCTATCCGCCTTTATGGTTCCGGAAGATGTAGAGGTAATGGTATAGAGAAAAAGCCCGCGGCTGATTTTATTTGTATGAACCGGTATGACAGTGGATTTCTGATAATACCTGTATCCACCCGCCCCGCCAGCCGAAAGGATGAAAAGAATGAGCAGAATTCTCAGAATTCTTTGTGAAAGAGTTTTTTTTCTCTTTTGCATAATGAATGATCAGTGAACAGCAAACAGAACCATTACTGCTTTATTTTAACCCAAAAAATGCGTGAAAGACCTTATGCCCCTTCCGCTTGCCGCTACAGGGACATAAGGTCATATCCAAATCGTTCGTGCATTATTTGGATTAAGAGTAAAGTATAGATTTAAGCATGTCCTGAGTTTACCGAAGGGAAGAATGGCTGTCAATTAAATTTAGGATATTCTAAATAGGAGATTATCATATTGGGATTATAGAGTGGGGTTGCAGCCTTTTAGGGGCTTTCTCACACAGTTTTGTATTGTTAATAGCCCCTTTATCAGCTATATTGTAATTATGAATAATGTTCATGTTCATATACCCTATAGCTCCCTTGATGCATACCTGTCTGTAATTTTAGACAATGGATGCAATATTGAACTTTTTGTCCCTGCAAGTGTGCTGGATAATCCACCTCTTGCAGGATTGGAGAAGGTTAAAAAGGCTCTAAATAACGGGACATCACTTACATGGCATGCACCCTTCATGGACTTAAGTCCCGGGGGTGTGGATGAGAAGATAAGGCAGGTGACTGTAGACAGGATAAAGCAGGCTGTTAAAGAGTCACTCCCCCTTAACCCGCGGTTGATAATAATCCATCCGGGTTATGATGACTATAGATTTAATGGCGAGATTGATAAATGGCTTAAGAACAGCCTTAAGACATGGAGGGAGGTTTTAGACAAATACTCAAATATCAATTTTGCAATTGAAAATGTCTTTGAGAATAGGCCTGATACTCTTGAAAGATTAATTAAAGAGATGAATTCTGACAGGTTCAGATATTGTTTTGATACAGGACATTTCAATGTGTTTTCAAAAATCTCTTTGAAAGAATGGCTTGAAAGGGTGGGGCATTATATTTCTGAAATCCACCTCCATGATAATCATGGGAAAGAAGACGAACATCTTGGATTGGGCGAAGGGAATTTTGATTTTGATACTCTGTTTAGTTTTTTAAGAGATTCTAACAGACAACCTATTTTTACACTTGAGGCACACAGCAAAGAAGGAGTGCTCAGGAGTATAGAATACCTTAAAAAGTATCAAAGTATCAGAGTATCAGAGAGTCAAAGCATTAAAAGTCTTTGACACTTTGATACTTTGAAGCTCTGACACTATTTTGAAGGGGGATGTTTGTTATGGGTAAAGAGGTGATAATTATTGTTGATATGTTAAAGGGGTTTCTTGAAAAAGGGTATCCCTTATACTGCGGCAGTGAGTCGAGAATTGTAATACCAAATGTGGTTTCTCTACTTAAAGATGAAAAGGATGCGGAGATAATATATGTCTGTGACAGCCATGAGGAGAATGACAGGGAATTCAAGATGTTTCCAAAACACTGTGTAAGGGGGAGTGTTGAATCGGAGATTATTGATGAGCTGAAACCTTTTAAGGGGACTATAATTCCAAAGACAAGATACAGTGGATTTTATAATACTCCTTTGGAAGATATTTTGAAAAAGCTCAATCCTGAAAAAGTAACAGTGGTTGGTGTCTGCACAGATATATGCGTGATGCATACAGTGGCAGATTTAAGGAATCGCGATTACAATGTTGAGGTTCCTGTGAACTGCGTTGCATCCTTTGATGAAGATAACCACAAGTTTGCATTGAAGCACATGGAGAAGGTTCTTGGTGCAAAACTTGTATAAAGGTTAAGGAGAAAGGGAGAAGATGGAGAAGGGGAAAAAGAAAAAAAACCTTTTAAAAGTAGTATTTTTTCTCCCTTTCCTTGTTTCCCCATTTCTCCTTAATCTTTTTATTTTGTTCCTTATCTTCCTTCAGCCTTTCCTGTCCTATGCCTCTGAATCAAATTCAACTCCAAGGGATTTAAAAACCATAGTCATAGACCCCGGACATGGAGGCTCAGACAAAGGAGGGGAGGGGAGAGACGGCATATTGGAGAAGGATATTGCGCTTCAGATTTCCATGTCTTTAAAAAAGAAGATAGCAGACAAGATGAAATTGAATGTTGTTGTAACGAGGGATAAAGACTATGATGTACCATTGGAAAAAAGGGTCACCATTGCAAATGCAGGCAACGGAGACCTGTTTATAAGTATCCATACAGGCTCGGCACATAGTGATGAATTAAGCGGTATCGGGATTTATTACCTGGACTATGAAGGGGTGGGGAATGAATCTGGTGAGATTAATGCGGGTGATATAGAAGATGAGAAAAAAGATGTAGAGGTGATTTTAAAAGATATGGCTCGCTCTGATTATGTAAATGAAGGGGCAAGATTATCGGAACTGCTGCAAAAAAACCTGACAGATATTATCCCTGACCAGAAGATTATCTTAAAACCTGCACCAATTTCAATTTTAAAAGATGTAAATATGCCTTCAGTTTTAATTGAGGCGGGGAATATAACAAATAATGAAGATGTTAAGAGGCTTAAGGACAGGGAATATATAAACAAGATTGCCGACGCCATATTGAACAGCATAAAAGACTACAGCGGGGCTGACGAAAAGGGAAACTTAAAGTGAACCCGGTTAGATCTATTTAAACAAAGCGGATGCATATCGTCGTGAAAGATATTTAAAAACTGGAATGGATAAGAGGTGCTTAAAAAGTCATTTAAAAGGAGGTCTAACTGGGTGAAAAGATATATTTTTATATTAATAGTATTGATGGTCGGCATCGGAGGATATTTTTATTTTACTGTAAGACATGCCGAAAAATCTGCCCCTGAACAAATATTAAGTAAAGATAGTATCATCCTCTATTTCTCGTCAAATAATGAGGAATATCTTGTGCCTGAGGTTAGACAGATAATTTTGAGGGGGCATATTGAGGGACAAATATTAGAAGTTATAAAAGAACTTATAAAAGGCTCAACGGTTCAACAGACTAATAACGGGAAAGGGCTGATTAATGTTATACCGGATGGGGTAAGAGTTAATGGGGCAAGACTGGAGGAAGATGGGACTCTGTTTGTAGATTTTAGCAAGGAATTGAAGGAGAGGCATCCCGGGGGGAGTTGGGCAGAGATGCTGACCATATATTCTATTGTTGATACGATTATAAAAAATTTTCCGGACATAAAAAGGGTTAAGATACTTATTGAGGATGAGGAAATCGAGACCCTCGCAGGACATATTGATACAAGACTGCCACTGACTGAAAATAAGGATATTGTGAGGATTGATGATGAAAGAAAAGGATAAGCCAATAGGGATATTTGATTCAGGAGTTGGGGGATTGACAGTTGTAAAGGAGATTACAAGACATCTGCCCAATGAGAGTATTATATACCTCGGTGATACGGCAAGGGTTCCTTATGGAATAAAATCCCCTGAGACTGTCATAAAATATTCAAGACAGAATGCAAAGTTTCTTAAAGAAAAGGGAATAAAATTACTTGTTGTGGCGTGTAATACATCCTCTGCTGTTAGTTTGCCGATTCTGAGAGATGAAATAGATATACCTGTTATTGGTGTAATAGAGCCAGGTGCAAGGGCTGCTGTAAGGTGCACAAAAACCGGAAGGATAGGTGTTATAGGAACTGAGGCAACTGTAAAGAGCGGTGCTTATGAAAAGGCTATATTACAAGGGGCAAGGGGCAAGGGGCAAGGGGCAAGGCTGGAGGTTATTGCAAAGCCGTGTCCTCTCTTTGTCCCATTGGCTGAAGAAGGTTGGTTTGAAAATGAGGTTGCTGAAATGACTGCAGAAATCTATTTAAAGAGTTTTAAGGGTAATGGAGTTGATGTCCTTGTCCTTGGCTGCACACATTATCCACTTCTAAAGAAGACTATACAGAAAACTGTAGGCAATGGAGTTATCCTCATAGATTCGGCAGAAGAGACTGCAAGAGAGGTGGAGGGATTATTAAAGGAAAAGGGACTTATTTCAAATAGTGAGTCAGCAGTAAAGGATTTTTATGTAACTGATAATCCGGAAAGGTTTTCAAAAGTTGGGAAGGTATTTCTTGGTGAGAATGGACTTGGCAGATTGTCTATAGTAGACATAAGTTCTTATTAAACTATAAAATCACAGGGGGGCAAGATGAGAGCAGATGGAAGGAAGGTGAACGAAATCAGGAGAGTCAAGATTATAAGGAATTTTATAAAACATGCAGAGGGGTCGGCGTTGATTGAGATGGGAGATACGAGGGTGATATGCACTGCCACAGTTGAAGAGACAGTCCCGCCTTTTTTAAGAGGTAAGGGTGAGGGGTGGGTTACAGCCGAATACTCAATGATTCCAAGGTCAGCCAGGTCAAGGATAGTGAGAGAGGCTTCCAGGGGAAAGATTGGAGGGAGGACACATGAGATACAGAGGCTTATCGGGAGGGCATTGAGGTCTGTTATAGATTTGAAATCACTGGGTGAGAGGACTATATGGATTGACTGCGATGTAATACAGGCAGATGGGGGAACCCGTACCACATCTATCACAGGGGCATATGTGGCACTTTATGACGCCCTTTATCATATGAAAAGGGAAAAGATGATAACGGATATGCCCTTAAGGGATTTAGTGGCAGCTACAAGTGTAGGTATAGTAAATGGAAGGATACTCCTTGACCTTAATTATGAGGAGGATTCAAAGGCTGATGTGGATATGAATGTGGTAATGACAGGGAGTGGTAAGTTTATTGAAATTCAGGGGACGGCAGAGAGGGTTCCTTTTTCAAAGGAAGATTCAGATTCTCTGATAAAACTGGCGACGAAGGGAATCAAGGAATTGATAAAGATACAAAAACAGGTAGTAGGTAATAGGTGTTAGGGGGTTTATCTAATAACATCGTATACTTAAAAAATCTAATAACATCGTAAACTAATTTACATCGTCTAAACTTCTTCCAAAAACTTTTTGGAGGAGGTAAAGGCGATGAAGAATCAAAATGAATATGAAAAACGC
>JACQBS010000062.1 GCA_016194325.1 Nitrospinota bacterium
TCAAGAGTTCCGAGAATATAGTTCCAACCTTGTGCATGGTTTGTTCCTCCTTATTGGTATTGGGTTTTGTCAACTTCAATTATCCAATAAAAGAGGCTTACAAGCCATGCTTTTTTAATTTTTAGCGGACACTACTGATACAACATCCCAAAATGCCATGAACCAAAAATCTGTTGTCCTAATCATAATGGACGGGTGGGGGTATAAGAAGGAAAAGCATGGCAATGCCATCCTCCATGCAAAGACACCCACCTTTGACAGACTTGATAGAGAATTCCCCTATACACTTATTCAGGCATCAGGACTTGAGGTAGGGCTTCCAGAGGAACAGATGGGGAACTCAGAGGTTGGACATCTTAACATCGGTGCTGGAAGGGTTGTATATCAGGAGTTACCGAGAATATCAAATTCCATTAAAGACGGAAGTTTTTTCTCTAACAAGGCTTTATTAAACGCAATAGAACATTCCAAAAAAAACGGCTCATCCCTTCACTTTATGGGTCTGCTCTCAGATGGTGGTGTCCATAGTCATATTGAGCATATATTTGCACTTATTGAAATGGCAAAAAGAAACGGTGTCCAGAATCTATTTATACATCCATTTTTGGATGGAAGGGATACACCGCCGAAAAGTGCTTTGAAATATATATCAGAGCTTGAGACAAGACTTAAAGAGCAAAAGATAGGGAAGATTGCAGACATTATGGGAAGATATTACGGAATGGACAGGGACAAGAGGTGGGATAGGACTAAAAAGGCTTATGATGCCCTTGTTTACGGAATTGGAAATAGAGATGTGAGTGCAGAGGAGGCATTGCAGAAGTCTTACCATAATCAGGTTACTGATGAATTTATGATACCTGCAGTAATTACGGATGAAAATGATAAACCTGTTGGCACAATAAAAGATGGTGACTCAGTTATATTCTATAATTTCAGATCTGACAGGGCGAGACAGATTATAAGGGCATTAAATGAGGACAATTTTAAAGAATTTGACAGGGGCGGTAAAATTTTAAAATTATATATAGTATGTCTTACAGAATATGATATAAAATTCAGGCTGCCTGTTGCCTTCCCTCCAAACATACCACGAAACGGTCTGGGAGAACTTTTAAGCAGAAAGGGGATAAAACAGTTCAGGACTGCAGAGACTGAGAAGTATGCCCATGTTACATTCTTTTTTAACGGCGGCATTGAAGAGCCATTCAGCGGAGAGGATAGAATCCTCATCCCTTCCCCAAAGGTTGCCACATATGATTTACAACCGGAGATGAGTGCAAGGGAGGTCACAGCAGAGGTCTTAAAGGCTGTTGAATCAGGGAATTACCCTTTAATCATTGTCAACTTTGCAAACCCGGATATGGTAGGACATACAGGGGTTTTTAAGGCTGCTGTCAGTGCTGTTGAAGTGATAGATGAGTCTGTTGGAAAGATTGTTAAGGCTGTTCAAGATAAAGGCGGAGATACACTTATCACAGCAGACCATGGAAATATTGAGGATATGATTGATGAGAAGGGAGAACCAATTACAGCCCATACAACAAATCCTGTCCCTTTCTACTGCGTAACGGACAAGAAGGTAAACTTAAGGGATGGGGGCAGGCTTGCAGATATAGCCCCCACCATATTAAAGTTACTACATATAGAAAAACCTGTTGAAATGACGGGCGAGAGTCTGGTTGTATAAAGGATGAACAAAAGAAAAAGATTAAGGAGAATGGAGAAAAGGAAGAAAAGGAGAAAAATATTAAAAGTATCAGAGTATCAAAGTGTCAGAGTAAAAAAACTTTGACACTATGACACTTTGACTCTTTGATACTCTAATTTATCTCTCCATCTTATTCTCTCTTTCTCCTTATATGTTTTTTATACATGAATAAAATTGAAAAGATAACCCTCGCACATGGAAGCGGCGGAGAGCCGTCTTTAAAACTCATAAAAGAACTATTCCTAAAGGAGTTTAATAACCCCTTCCTTTCGCCCCTTACAGATTCAGCAGTTATTTCACTCGGAGATAAAAGATTTGCCTTTACCACAGACTCTTATGTAGTCAAACCCCTGTTCTTCTCCGGCGGTGACATAGGGAAACTTGCAGTAGCAGGGACTATCAATGATCTGTCTGTAATGGGTGCAAGACCATTGTTTATTTCCTGTGGTCTGATTATTGAAGAAGGATTTGAATACGAGACCCTTGAGAGGATTATCTTATCAATGAAAAAGACCGCATCAGAGGCAGGTGTCCAGATTGTAACCGGGGATACTAAAGTGGTTGAAAAGGGGGCTGCTGACAAAATCTTCATAAATACGGCAGGGGTAGGTTTAGTCAGGGATGGGATTGAACTCCAAAGAGAAAAGATTGAGTCGGGTGATAGTGTTATCATAAATGGCACTATTGGAGACCACGGGATATCTGTCCTCTCAAAAAGAGAGGGAATAGAGCTTGAATCAGAAATAGAGAGTGACTGCAAGCCATTGAACAGCCTTATAACGGCTGTCCTTGAATCTGGAGCAGATGTAAAATTTATGAGAGACCCGACAAGAGGCGGGCTTGCGGCAACACTTAATGAATTTGCAAATGGAATGGAGTGGGGGATACTGCTTAATGAAACAGAGATACCAATAAGGGATGAAGTAAGGTCTATCTCTGATATCCTCGGTTTTGACCCTCTTTATATTGCAAATGAGGGGAAGGTGGTAATGATTGTATCATCAATGGATAAAGATAAGGTCTTAAATATTATGAAAACTCATCCACATGGCAGGGATGCAAGGGTTATCGGAAAGACAGTATCATCTCCAAAGGGTATTGTTACATTAAAAACCATTATAGGCGGCACAAGAATTGTTGACATGCCTTCAGGTGAGCAGCTGCCACGAATATGCTGATGAGATAAACCAAAAAAACGCGTGAAAGACCTTATGTCCCTTCCGCTTGCCGTTCAGACAGCCGTCCATGACCGTCTGAACTGTGGAAATTTTCACTTTTTACCATCCATGGAAAAGTGAAAATTTGACAGTCGCTACAGGGACATAAGGTCTTATAAATCGTTCGTGTATAATCTGAGATGAAATTTGCTTGACTTTTTAGATTTATGAAAGTAGATTATAAACGCATTTCTAAATAATCATAATCTGTATCTATATAAGGAGGTTTCATGAAGAAGGGTATTTTGTTTTTTCTTCTTGCCATTCTGTTTTCATATTCACAAAGTTTCGCACAATCGCAGGATGTAACCGCTACAGGTGTAGCCGCAGTCTTACAGGGCGATAAGGCAATAGCGAGGGATACAGCAATAAATGATGCACTGAGAAAGGCTGTAGAGCAGGCAGTCGGAACAATGGTTTCGTCAGAGACAGTTGTTGAGAATTACCAGTTGATAAGGGATAGTATATTAACAAAGAGCCAGGGTTATATTCAAAACTATAAGGTTGTAAGCGAATCACCTTCACCGGAACTCTATCAGGTAACTATCTCTGCAACAGTTAAACTCGGAGACCTGAAGAACGACCTCGGTGCACTCGGAATTCTCATGCAGAGGGCACAGAAACCAAGAGTCCTATTTATGATTGCAGAGCAGAATATTGGACAGGAGTTTTATATGTTCTGGTGGCATGGAAAGAGCGAATTTAAGGGACAGCATTATGATATGGCTGCCTCTGAGACAGCCCTGAAAGAAGAATTTCTGAATAAGGGATTTAATGTGGTAGATTCATCAGTTGCTACAGGAAAGATAGAGGTATCCAATGCCTACAGAATTGCTGACCTGACAGATGCAGGGGCAATTAGTGTCGGAAGACAGATGGGTGCTGAGGTTATAGTAAAGGGGAAGGCTTTGGCAAAAGAAGGACCACGAAATACAGGCAGTAAAGTAGGTTCATATATAGCAGATATTACAACCAGTGCTTTAAGGGTTGACAACGGGGCAGTCCTTGGCTCTGCAAGGGGGCATGGTGTAAGCAGAAATATATCTGAAGTGACAGGCGGGACAGAGGCATTGGAAAAGGCAGCAAGAGAGGCATCAGGAAAGATTATTGACCAGATTGTTGCAAAGTGGAGCGGCGAGGTATCTGGCGGCGGTTTAATTCAGCTGACAGTAAGAGGTATCAGTGAATATTCCGATTTTGTAAAGTTTAAGGATATAATTCAGGGACAGATAAGGGGTGTTCAGGCAATCTATCAAAGGAGTCTTGAGGGAGGGACAGCAGTCCTTGATGTAGAGATGAAGGGTAATGCCCAACAACTATCTGATGAGATTGCAAAGAAGAGCTTTGGAGGTATTCCTGTAAAGGTAATAGGTGCAAGTGCCAATACTGTAGAGGTAAGTCTGGGAGGTGCATCTGCACCACCTTCAAAGGTGATGGCTGAACCATCACCACCTCCGGCAGCACAGACCCCGCCACCGGCGCCGACTAAAACTGCTGTTGCATCTATGGATGATAGGCATTGGATACAGTCTGATGATTACTTCACCTCTGACCGTCCTTATGAGCATGGGTGGATAAATGTCTCACTTTCAAAAATAAAACAGCCACCGACAGACAAGAGCAAGGGTGAAGGGCAGTTCTTCCGCCTTCACGACTCCAAAGACATCTGGACAAAGTATTTCTGGAAAACTCGTCTGGCTGAGGAGGCTGACTTGCAGGTCGGGACACTGGTGATATGTTTTGAGGATAACGGTCATGACGATGTTTATCAAGCCCCTGAAGATAAAAAAAGTGCTCGTACAGGGCGATGGTTTATGGGTAGAGTGACCGATACTTCGGACCTTTATAAGGGTGCAGTGCAAGTTGATACATACAAATGTTCACCACAGGCACTCCGTATTCCAATTAAATAAATCAGATACGGCATAGTTACCACAGGAAGGATAGTCACAGTAGGTAAAAACAGGGTTGATGTTTCAAATACATTTGTTGAGAAGAAATAAATTAATTAATTCAGGAGGAGTAAGAATGAAAATGAATAATATTCGTTATATTCTGCTGTTTATCAGTTTGATTATTGTTGTTTCCTTAAATGCCTGTGTTCCGATGCCTGTCAGGCAGGGTAACCCCAATAATCCAATCAGAACAGTTGCAGTCCTTCCAATGGTTAATCAGACAAATGATGTAGAGGGGCCGCAATATGTAAGGACTGAACTTGATAAACGATTACCCGGATACTTCTATGCTAATAAGCCATTAAAGGACACAGACCAGTTATTAAGAGACCAGATGGGGGTTACACTTGGAGCTCAACTTGACATGACAACTCCCCAAAAGCTGGGGGAGCTTCTTGGAGTAGATGCAGTTATATATGGGACACTGATGAATTTTGATACACAAATCTCAGGGCTTCTTAATGTAAAAAGGGCAAGGGCAAAATTTAAAATGGTCAACACAAAGACAGGCGAGACAATCTGGCAGAATGGGATAGGCATAAAGAGCGAGACAAAGTCAGGAGGTTTGATAGGGAGTGCATTATCTGCTGCTGGCTCAATAAAAGAATCAAAAGAGGAGATACAATGGGTTACTATAGAAAGCAAATCCGAAGATTCTATTGGAGGGGCACTCTTCGGTGCAATAGCAGAAAAGGCTGTTTCAAAAGTGCTTAAGGCCCCACTAAAAGTAGAAACAGATGAGATGATAAACAGGATACTGGCAACCCTGCCGGTTGGTCCTGGTACCGGGCAAGTTGTTGCCTCTGTTCCACCTAAACTACCTGTAACACCACCTGCCCCACAGGTAGAATTCCATATCCCTGCTTTTTTTGAATTCGGCAAAAGGGATTTTACCGCAATCATGATTATGACATCTGTAATTAAGTCCAATAATGAAAAAACAGTATTTGATGCAAAGCTTGCAAAACTTGGGGAAAAATTCAGAAATGAGATAGATATGACAAAGGCATTAAGTGCAAAAGGTAATGTTCCGCCAGGTTTTGGCAGAAATATATTTATAGGCAGGCCTGATAAGAAGTTAAGTTATATTTTATATCCTGATAAAAATAAATATATAGAACAGGCAGAAACAAAAGGGATTGAAGAAAAAGAGGAGATGCCTAAAATTGAGAAGAACAAGATTGGGACTGAAACAGTTGACGGCCACCCATGTGATAAATATAGTGTAAAGATTACCTATAAAGAGGGCAAATCAGAAAGTGGACTTTTCTGGGAGGCAACAGATCTGGACAGGTTTATTATTAAATCCGAGTTTGAGAATGCAGATGCAAAGACTGTTATAGAAATGAAGAATGTAAAATTAGGCAGTCCTTCAATTACCCTTTTTGAAGTGCCGCAGGGATATACCAAGGCATCCGGCATGATGGAGATTATGATGGATGAGAAACATTAATTATGAGGCTTAAAAATTTATCTTAATAAGGAGGGGACATTATGGCATTTTTTGAGTGGTCGGACCAATTGAGCGTGAAGGTGGGGAAGATGGATGAGCAGCACAAGGTGTTGGTGAGCCTGATAAACGAACTGCATGAGGCTATGAAGGCAGGCATGGGGAAGGAAGCATCCGGCAAGACGCTGAAACGTTTGATAGATTACACCAAAACGCATTTTACCACCGAGGAAACACTCCTGCGACAGCACAGCTATCCGGGGCTCGACGTGCAGAAAACCGAGCATGCCAAGTTGACTCAACAGGTTCTGGATTTCGACAGAGACTACAACGCTGGAAAGATCACGTTGACCATGGAAGTCATGGCATTCCTCAAGCAGTGGCTCAATGACCACATCGGTAACACAGATAAGAAGTATGGCCCGTACCTGAACAGTAAGGGGATTTCTTAACAAAAATAGGAATAAGGAGGTGATATTAAAAAAGAGTTTTGTTAGTTGAAAAATACTAATTTATAGATATTTTTAAACAATGGGAGGTTTAAAATGAAAGTATTTACAAAAAGAACATTTGCATACATCCTGATTTCATCTTTTGTGCTATACGGTTTTATTGGCTGTGAGGCTACAACAACCGGGGCGGTAAAAAAGGATGTCTCCGTTACACAGCAGACACAAAAGCTTGAGGAGGCAGGGGGAAAATATGCAGGACCAGAATATACAGTAGGCATAATCACATTTAAAAACAAGACACCCTCAAAGGTTCTTGGTATCGGAGAATCTGCAACAGATATTTTAAGGACATTAATAAAATCGGCAGGGCTTGAGCCTATATCTCTGACGGAAGATGAGATGAAGGAGCAGGATAAGATGATTGAGCTCCAGCAGACAGGTGCAGTAAAGACAGGCAAAAAGAGTGCAGCCGAAGGATTTGAATCTATTGATTACAGGGTTTCAGGGGCTATAACTGCTTATTCAGAGGTAGAAGAAGGCTCTGATACATTGATTGCACAGTCAAAGACACAGGTTGCAAGGGTTCAGGTAGATTATGCATTAGTAGATATTGCTTCCGGAAAATCCCTTGTTGCAAAATCAGGTGCAGGTGAATACAAAAAGAAGACTGGAGGAATTCTTGGATTCGGCTCTGCATCAACTGCCGATACCGGCTTAAGAGACGGGGCATTGAGAGATGCGCTCTCAAAAGCACTTGAAGAAATGATGAATGAGTTGAATAAGAGACCATTTCAGGGCAAGATATTGTTAATGGAAGGAAGCACTGTAATCTTCAGGGCGGGAGAAAAATCAAAATTGGCAAAAGGCTCTAAACTTGGCGTATACAGGGCAGGGGCTGATTTGGTTGACCCTGAGACAGGAAGGGTTATTGGCAAGAGAGAAAAACAGATTGGGGAGATAATGGTAACCAGCCACCAGAGCGACAGGGTTTCAGAGGGAACTATTACATCAGGTATGGGATTCCAGGCGGGTGATATAGTCAGGGCAATGAAGTAGGGATAAAAACAGTAAGCAGTAAGCAGTAGGCAGTAAGGAGTAAGCAGTAAAAAAAACTGCCTACTGCCTACTGCTTACTGCCTACTATTAAGGAGGGAGGTTTTATGAAAAAGAGTATTTTTATTCTTGGGCTGTCATTGATAACAGCCTTTGTCTTCGCCGGCAGTTCCTTTTCTACAAATGGAGATGGGGTTTTTGTGCCATCAACAACAGGGACAGGGGGTATTGATTACAGTAAACAGATTTTAAGAGTTAAAGGTGTAGCACCTCCACAGCCGGGTGCACAATCCACAGGGATGAGCAGGGTGCAGCAGCTTAGGGTGACAAAGGCTGATGCCTATAGAAAGGCATTGGAATTGATAAAGGAGGTTCAGGTTACTTCCGAGACAACAGTAAACAATTTTATACTCCAAAGCGATGTAATAAGGACAAAAGTAGAGGGAATGGTAAGGGGTTTAAAGGAAGAAGGTGAACCAAAATATCTAAGTGACGGCACAATAGAGCAGGAGTATACATTCCCCCTTCAGGGTAATTTCAATGGTCTTATGTTTGACCAGATAGTTCCACCCGGAACACCTCCGCAGTCTCCATCTGTCCCATTTGGGCAGGGGGGGCAGACCTTCTCAGGATTAATAGTTGATGCAAGGGGACTTGGTGTGAAGCCAGCCATGGCTCCTAAGGTTATTGATGAAGACGGCCGTGAGGTATATGGCTCTGCCTATGTAAACAGGGAATGGGCTATTGAGCAGGGAATGGCAGGATACAGCAAAGATGTTACAGCAGCCCAGGGTAACCAGAGGGTAACTGCTACCCCTATTATCGTAAAGGGTATTAAGACAGCAGGACAGGCAAAGGCTGATATTGTCATAAGCAATGCAGATGCAGGAAAAATCAGGGCAAATGCAGAGAATATGACATTCATAGAGAAGTGCAGAGTAATGATTGTCCTTTAAAAGAGTGTCAGTGATTAGTGTTAGTGTCAGTTAAAAAAATGACACTAAAAACTTACACTATAAATGGAGGCTTTATGAAAAACAAATTATTTAACAAGATGCTTTCAGGTGGACTGCTTCTCCTCTTCTTCGGGCTTATAGCTGCCTGTGAGGCGCCAAAGAGGAAGGCAGAGTCAGTTCTTGATACCCCGGACCATCATGTGTTCAGCGGCAATAAACTCCTCCAGAAAGAGGATTACGATGGTGCATTGAGGGAGTTTAATCTGGCATTGGGATTAGACCCAAAATATTCACCTGCCCATGTTGGAACAGGACTTGTCTATGGCTATAAAAAGGATTTTAAGAAGGCATTTGACAGTATGGAGAAGGCCAAAGATTTAGCCAAGACAAAGGAGCATAAAGTAGAAGCCGGTGTAGGGACGCTGAGGCTTTATTCAATGGAGAGAAAAGAAGGATGGCTCTCCAAGTGCGAAACCGAATTTAAGAATGCCATAAGTAACGATGTTGGAGCACCTGCCCCGTATTTTTATATGGGTATTGCATATAAGCTCAGCCAGACTATGGAGGGTGTGGGTAAGGCGGGTGATATGTTCAAAAAGGTTCTTGAAATCAATAAAGAGCTTACGGCTGATGCAAATAAGGAATGGGAATTGGTCCAGAAAATCCAGAGGGCTGCCCCTGGGACAAGGATAGGGCTGCAGATTGCATTGATTGACAGGATAACAAGGGCTGACCTCTCTGCACTATTCGTTCAGGAACTGGAGCTTGAAAAGCTCTTTAAAAAGCGTGGTGTAAAGACATTTGATACAAGCTTTAAATCCCCAACGAGCCCCCAGAAATTTGAGGCTGATAAGATTACAAAGGCTGCCCCTGCGACGGATATTGAGAACCATGTCCTAAGAACTGATATAGATACAGTAATAGGGCTTGGAATCAGGGGTCTTGAGGCATATCCTGACCACACATTTCATCCGAATCAGAACATAACAAAGGTTGAATATGCTGTGATGATAGAGGATATTTTGATTAAGGTCTCAGGTGATGAATCTCTATCAACAAAATTCATCGGCGGTCAGCCTCACTTCCCCGATGTGAGACCCGACCAGTGGTTCTTCAATGCGATTGAGGTCTGCAGTGCAAGGGGTATAATGCAGGCAGAGGATTTAACTACGGGAGAGTTTAGACCGCAGAATCCTGTATCCGGGGCTGATGCCCTGATTATTATAAGGAAGCTTAAAGACGAACTTAAGTTTTTTTAATCTTTAGCCACAGAGACACAGAGGGGAAAAAGATAAGGTAAAGGCACAGGTAGAGGTAAAGTTTTCTGCCTCTACCTTTACCTCTACCTGATTTATATTCTGTGTCTTCGTGACTCTGTGGCAAAATCAAGTTTTTGTTTTTATTTTTTATGAAATCGTATAAAAGAGCAATAATATTTTTCGGATTTTTCATCCTTCTATCTACTCCTGCCTATGCCCAGGAGGTGCTTGAATACCTCGGGGCGATAACACCAAAGGAATCAAAACTCCTGAAAGAACCATCAAGTATTGTTGTAGAAAAAGACGGGAGGATAATTATAAGTGACATCGGCGGGAATGACCTCAAGTTTTACTATCCGCTTGAGGACAGCTTTCTAAAATTAAAAGGGGATGAAAAGCAAAAGATTTCAAAACCTCGCGATGTAAAGGTATCACCGGACGGGAATATAGTAGTTGCAGACACAGGAAACAGCCGCATCCTTGTCCTTGACCGTATGGGAAATTTTTTATTCTCCTTCGGCTCAAGCGGAAAAGAACCCGGGTTCTTTAAATACCCGGAGGGGCTGACAGTTGACAATCACGGAAGAATTTATGTAGCAGATACAGGAAACTATCGTATCCAGATATTCAGTAAGGATGGCATATTCACGAAGGCATTTGGCAAATACGGTAATAAAGATAATGAATTTTTCTCACCTACAGGCATATCAATATATCAGGATAAGTTTATATTTGTCGTTGATTCCAAAAAGAATCATATTATGAAATTTGATATTGAGGGAAACTTCATAAGCAGATTCGGTCAGGACGGAAAGGGTGATGGCCAATTCGAAAATCCTACAAAGGTAGATGTTGACACCAATGGTAATATACTTGTGGCAGACCCTGAGAACTACCGCATTCAGAGATTTACACTTGATGGAAAATTTATAAATGCAATAGGAAGCAAAGGGAGCGGCAGGGGGCAGTTCATGAATCCAAGGGGTATTTACATTGATACCTTTGACAAAATCTATATAATGGACTCTCAGATAAAAAATATACAAATCTTTAAATTTACATTGCCACTTGCCAAAAAAGAGGGGAAGGGGGTTATGTTTAATCCGCCCTCTACTCCAAAGGGTTTAAAGGCAACTTACAGTAACGGAGAGATAACAGTATCATGGGAAAAAAATCCTGAAGCAGATATGGACCATTATAACCTATATAAAAAAGATTCTAAGTCAGACCAGCTTATAGAAATACCAGATATAAAAGAAACTCAATATAAAGATAAAAATATAAAAGAGGGGCTTACATATACTTATAGCATTAAGGCTGTAGATGCTGAAAAACTTTCAAGCCCGATGAGTGAAATTAAGTCTGTAACAGCAGAGATTGCAGGTGTAACAAAGAAGGCGAAAGTTGCAGTCTTTACATTCAAAGAGGCAAGTGAAAAGGCAAGGGCAGGCGGGTTTGGGGATGCAATTGCTGAATTTTTGACTACCTCTCTTGTAAATTTAGGCTATTTTGATGTTGTGGAAAGGGAACAGCTCAAAAAAATCATTGAAGAGCAGTCACTAAGCCAAACAGGGGCATTAGAAGCTGCACAAAAAATCGGTGAAATAATGGGCGTAGATGTGTTTATAGCAGGGAGTGTAACACAATTGGGAGAGCTTATAGAGATAGATTCAAGGTTGATAGATAATATAACCGGAAAGGTAATAACAGCCCAGAATGTCTCGTCAGAAGGGCTTCAAAAGGTGCGTGAGGCAGTAAAAGAGATGGCAAATAAGATTGTTACAAATTATCATCTACAACTTGGTTCACTCTTTGGTGTAGTTAATCCCCATGATACAGAGATAACTGTCGCATTGGAGAGTAACGGTAAACTATATACAAGCTCAAAGGTCAATAAAGAGAATGGAAGATATAACTTTTCAGGACTTCTCGCTGGAACCTATCAGATAAAGATTCTCACTGACAAATATGAAGCCTCTAACCTGCCTCAGAATTTAGCTATAGTTGGAGGACAGAGGACAGAGATACCTGAAATACAATTAACTTCAAAAGAGATTGCCAAAAAACCTGTACCTGAAACAATACCGAGCCAAGTTCAGACTCCAGTTCATCCGCCTCCTCCACAAGAACCTTCAATTTCATCAGCACCGACAGAGGCTCCAACTGTGGTACTGCCTCCTGCTGCTGTATCAGAAGAAAAAAAGGCTGAGCCGGACAAGGCTGAAGTAAAAGATGAAAAACAACCGGAAACAAAAGAAGAACATGAGACGACTGAAACACCAAAAGGTGAACAATAAAAACCATGAAAAAACTTTTATATTCTGTATTCTTTATTCTTTATTCTTTATTCTGGGTTTTACCTTCCTATTCCCAGCAGATACATCGTGAGCCTGCCGAAACGATAACCAGTATTACAGTTGAAGGGATAGGGGCAATCGTAAAGGGAGACCTTGCAATAGCAAAGGATAATGCAGTGAATGATGCATTAAGAAAGGCAGTAGAGCAGGCAGTCGGGACATTAGTGCAGGCACAGACACTGGTTGATAAGTATCAGCTTATAAGCGATGAGATATATACAAAAAGTCAGGGGTATATAAAAAAATATTCAGTCATATCTGAAAGGCCCGATTTAAATCAGGGGATATTAAAGGTAACTATACAGGCGGATGTATCAATAGGAGATATAAAGAATGACCTAAATGCTATTGGTCTCCTCCTTGAGAGAAAGAATAAGCCTCGCATGATGGTTATTATAGACGAAAAGATAGGAAGTGCAGAATCAGGATACTCTCCAAACCTTTCAGAATCTGAAACTGTAATCATCCAGAAATTTACAGAGAAGGGTTTTAATTTTGTTGACCAGGCTACAGTGAAAAAGAATATAAAGAGAAATATGGCACTACAGGCAATCGCAGGTGATGATAGTGCAGCGGCGGCAATCGGGCTTGAATACGGTGCAGAGGCTGTTATAATAGGAAATGCAGTAGCAAAACTTGCAGGTAAAGGTATTGCAGGGACAGAGATGAAATCAATTCATGCCTCTGTAACTGCAAGGGCTGTAAAGGCTGATACAGGCGAGATACTTGCCACTGCGAGTGAAAAAGGGGCAACTGCTCATCTGGATGAGACTGCAGGGGGGGCTCTTGCAATAAAAAAGGCGAGCGAGAAGATAGCCTCCAATCTTATAGACCAGATTATCACTAAATGGAGCGGAGAGGTTGGCGGACAGACAACTGTCCAGCTTGTCATAACAGGGATAGATTTTGTTGGACTGAATAAGTTCAAAACAATTATCCAGTCTCAGGTTCGAGGTATTTTAAAACTTAATCAGAGGAGTTTTACTGCAGGGGTTGCAGTTATTGATATAGAGACGAGGACAAATGCACAGTCAATGGCTGAGGAGCTTGCCATGAAGAACTTTGAGACATTCAAGGTAGAAATTATTGGACTTTCAGCAAATAAAATTGATATAAAGGTGACACCATTATGAAAATAAATTTCAAATTTCAAATTTCAAATTTCAAATTCTTATGGATTCTTATCTCTTTCCTTTTTGTTTGCACATATGCCTACGCAAAAATAGAGGTAAAAACAGACTCTGCTGTTATCACATTCCTTGAGGGTAACGCTGAATATAAAAAGAAGGATGATGCTAAATGGAACACCTTAAAAAAAGATACACTCCTTAAAGAGGGGGATGAGGTAAAGACACTTGAAAAGACGAGGATTGAGCTTACACTGTCAGATAAGAGTGTTATGAGATTTGCCTCTAATACATCATTTATAATTACCCAGCTAAAATCTGCCAAAGGGGATAAGGGCGGGTCAGCAGGTGTAAAATTATTATTGGGCAAATTCTATGGAAATGTATCAAAAATGGCAAAGAAGGACTCTGAGTTTAAGGTTGAAACAAAGGTAGCAGTAGCAGGAGTAAGGGGAACAATTTACAGGGTTGATATGGAAAAGGACGATTCATATCTGACGAGGGTTTATGAAGGAAAGATAGAGGTCTCAAATCCGCCTTATGAAATCCCAAAACCGCAGGTTGTCGGCGGTCCTCAACCAGTCCCGGGACCATCAAGGATAGAAGGTCCCAAACAGGTAACATTTGAAGAATGGGTAGAAATAGTCGGCGCACTTCAGCAATACTCAATAGCCCCTGACGGGACAAGAAAAAAGGAAAAGTTCTCTCTTGAAGAGGATATGAAGCTTGACTGGGTAAAATGGAATGCAGAAAGGGATAAGTTAGTGGAGAGGTAAGGTTGCTAAGAAATTTTCTAATTTATCTTCAGTCTCTCTCTCCATTTCTATAAATTCTAACCCGTATAAATTCATCTTACTTTCATAAAACGGCCTGCTATTCCTCACCATACATTTTAAATTTATGTTTTCCTCACTTTGACCAACGCTGAAATCAAGCACCATAAGGTCACCGATTTTAAAGGGATAATCTGCCAATACGAGACAACCCCCAATACTGACATCAACTACAGTGCCATTTATAGGCTTAGGCTTTAAAAGTTCATCTTTCAATTCCTCACTCTGATAAATGCAGGTGAACATAAAAACTCCGAATCTCTTGTACCGCCGAAGCTCTTTTCTCTGTTCAACCTTCTCAGGTGAAGTTACTACTAACAAAGGATGCAAAGGGTCTGTTTTTTTTTCAATAACACTGCCCGCCCCTACAAGATAACCCTGTTTTTCATCAGCCTTGTATGTGAGCGAACACTTATCATTTTTATTAATTTTATCAAGGTATGGCAGCCAGCAGACAGGCACATCTACTGTAATTCTATCAGAGGATTTATCCACTGATACCTTCCCCTTAAAATCCCACATTCAACCTTGAAGTGCAACAAAAGAAGAAGCCACTTCAAGTGGTGTTTTAAAGCCCAGACACTTTCTGGGACGGTTATTAATAAGAGATTCGATATGAGCAATCTCATGTTCAGTGATTTTACTAAAGTCA
>JACQBS010000002.1 GCA_016194325.1 Nitrospinota bacterium
AAGGGATTAACAACAAGATAAAGAGGCTAAAGCATATGGCCTACGGCTATAGAGATGTTAAATACTTCTTACTCAAGATACATCAGCATTGTGGACTGCTTGACCCTAAGTTTTCAACTTAAATACGAAAGAGGGTGAATTTTTGAGTACCTTTCGGGTTGGGCAAGCCTGTCAACAATTTCTTCATCAAATTTTCCTGTCTCGCCAAAGGTCTTGCCAAGTTGATAAAAAGAATTAAAGAGCTTTTTGTTCATCCATACAGGTTTTGCCTGCGCACCTTCAACCCCTCCTTTAATTATTGTTCCCATGTAGTTACAACCCAGACTGGCTGAGAGCTTTTTTAGATACCTCTCCACATACCTTGAATGGATTGATTCGGGCAAACCTGACTGCACAAGAAATCCAATATCAGGATTTTCCTTTCTGCCGCAGAGGGATTCAAGGGATTCAATAAAAGTCTTTACAATTGCAGGCATTGAATCAACATAAAGGGGAAAGGCAAGCAAAAACTTCTCAGCCTCTTCAAACATCTTTATAAGATAATCGGAATCTTTTGTAGTATTCAAATAAACAATTTTATATGAATTGCCGTTCCCTTTCATAAAACCATCTAAAAATTGGTCAACAAGAACCTTTGTATTGCTTCCCTTTCCACGTGGAGAGCCGTTAAATACTGTTAATTGCATTTACAACCTCCTCCACAGAACCGTCTGTTAGTTTTGTAAAACGCAGGGAAGTTTTAATATTGATAGCACTCCTCATGTAAATATCCGAAATAATCTTAATATCTTCCTCATCAGTATCTCTGCCCTTTTGAATTATAAGACCCATCAAAGGATACCTATCATATCTTGATAAATGGTGGATTTCCCCATTTACAACTTCAAAATATGGATGGACTAATGGCAAAAGCCTTTCCATCGCCTTTTTAAGCAATGCACTTGTAAAACCCATGATGACAGGTGATGCAAAGATTACAAAATCGGAGTTTATATAACTTTTACATATTTCGCCTGAATTATCAGATATTATACACTCGCCGGGTGTCTCCACCCAGCAGCTCCAGCATCCAATGCAGTGTTTTATATCCATATCCCTCAATTTAAAAGCAGTTACAGCATGCCTGTTTGATTTAAGCAGACCTGTAAGTGTATCTATGTAACTATCAAATTTGATATTATCAGCTTGAGGATTACCGTTAAGGATTGTGATTTTCATTTTCTTACTTGTCATTCCGAGCGTAGCGAGGAATCTCGTTTTTTAAGATTGCTTCGGCTTCGCCTCGCAATGACAAAAGCGAAGGGGCTTGCAATGACATTTTAAGATTCCTTCATCCTGCCCACTTTTTATATATTTTGGCACTCTCATGACACTTTACGCACCCCTTTTTAGCCTCTTCATGTGTAACTACCCATGAATGGAGCTTGTGACACTCCCCACAATTGATATTCATAATCTTCACATGGAGTTTATGTTTCCCTGTATCAATAAAATCTGTATGACAGTTAATGCACTCACTCCAATCAGGTCTCGCCTTTTCATGGGGCTGATGACATGCGTAGCAGTCAAACTGATGTTTGGAATCGGCAGGTATATTTATCTTTATAGCAGCCTTAATCTTCTCTGGAGACGGTGTAAAGTGTTTTACATCCAATCTCTTTTCTCTAACCATCTGAGCCCTTACCTCATCACTCCCATGACAAAAGAGGCACTTCTCTCTTTCGGGTCTTAAATCTTTAGAACGGTCGCTGTGGCAATTAAGACAGGCAAGCTCCACCATTCCTGTTCCATGCACCTCTTTTCCCTCATGACACATAACACAGAATCTCTCCTCTGGAAGAAACTCGTGTATTTTATATCCATGACATTTGGAACATTCTATCTTTTTTTCAAAACCATGTTTTGCATGAAATTGAGAAGCTTTGATTGATACTGCCTGTGGATATTTCTTACTTACTTCAAAATGACACCGTATACAGAATTTCCCCGCAACAATTATTTTGCCATGCCTTGCCGGAACTGACTCTGGTCTATGGATTATAAAACTGTAAAAAAGATAGGCACCTTCCTGCGGAGGCAAGTGATGGCAGTCATGGCAGTTTACCCCTTTATGGACACTCTTTTCCCATGCGGCAAATGCAGTCTCCATTATATGGCAGGATTTACAGAATGTTGGGTCATTTTCTAAATAGTCATAAATCCTGTAAGAGGCAATACCGCCTCCTGCCAAGAGGGTTAATATAAATATTATAATAAGAATTCTGCTTTTCATTATGGCTAAAAGATACAAGATTTACAGTTCAGATTCAAGCTAAAAGCTATAATTAATTAAAATATTTATATTATTGTATTTCGTTATCGTTTTATGATATTATCCCTACCAGCACAATAGACTTTAAAATTATAAAATATGATTAGAGATTTCTTTTTGGGTTTTATAAAAATACATATTTTGCATCATGCCTCAAAAGAGCCGGTGTATGGCTTGTGGCTTATTGAAGAGCTTGGACATCATGGATATAAGCTCAGCCCCGGGACACTATATCCGATTCTTCACAAACTTGAAGAGGAAAGATTCTTGGAGTCATATTCTAAAAATATAGGCGGAAAGATAAGAAAATACTACAAAACAACTGCAAAAGGAATGAAAACATTATCACAGGTTAAGGAAAAGATAAATGAACTTGTAGAAGAGGTGATGAAATGACAGAAATGAATATTATAATCCCTGTAATCGTAGCATTCCTTGCAGCAGCCTTAACCCTTATGACAGGGTTCGGGCTCGGGACAATTCTCACGCCGGTATTCCTTTTATTCTATGATGTTAAAATCGCCATTTTAATTGTCGCTGTTGTCCATCTCTTGAATAATCTTTTGAAATTTTCTCTGTTCAGCAGGCATCTTAACATAGAGATTCTTAAGCGATTTGGCATATTAACCATAACAGGGGCATTTATTGGTGCTTTCTTGCAAGGGTGGATGAATTCGGACGCAGTAAAGGTCTTATTGGGCATATCTCTGATATTTCTCGGTTTAAAAGAGGCATCAGGTCTTGGCGAAAAGGCGAGGCTTCCAAAACGAATTGACTTTATTGGTGGTTTTTTATCGGGACTATTAGGGGGACTTGTAGGAAATCAGGGGGCGATCCGAAGTGCATATCTACTTAATTACAATATCCCAAAGGAGACTTTTATAGCCACAGCTACTATCATCGCATCCGTAGTGGATGTTACAAGAATACCGCTCTATATAGTTAACGGCAGGGAGATTCTGGCGAACAATACGACTCTATTATTTATAACAACCATATCAGCCTTTGCAGGGACATTTATTGGGAAAAAATTATTTGAGAAGATTTCATTAAATGTGTTCAGGCTGTATATATCAATTGGAATAATTATTATCGGGGCGCTTTTAACTCTCGGGGTAATATAAATCATCCAGATTGTTCTGATTATGATGCGTAGATATAAATATTTTATCATACCTCCTGTATTAATATTGTTTTTCTCATTAAGTTATTTTCTGTATATAAATACGACAAACAACTTTCACCCGATTACAGCGGGAGAAGCTTATAGGTCTGCTCAACCCGGCATAGATGATATTGAGTATTACATAAAGAAGTATGGCATCAGGAGCATCTTGAATCTGCGAGGCAAGTTTTCAAATGAACAGTGGTATATCAATGAAATAAAGGTCAGTGAAAAGCATGATGTTAAACATTACGATTTGGCTTTGTCATCAGGGCGTGAACCGACCAATGACGAAGCTCAGAAATTAATAGAGATATTCAAAATTGCTCCACGACCTATATTAATCCATTGCATGGGCGGTGCTGACAGGACAGGGCTGGTATCAGCGATGTGGAAGGTAATCGTCAATAAAGAACAGAAGTCGGAGGCAGAAAAGCAGCTATCTCTGAGGTTTGGACATATACCTGTTGGTAAGACTTATGCTATGGACAGATTCTTTCATAATTGGAAACCTGAACCCTAAAATATCATGCTTATGCGAGGCAGACGGGATTTTTTTCTCTGAAATTTTCATTGATAACCGCTTTTATTAATTTAATCTTTGCTTTAAATGCTGCAATTTAGCATTGAGTTTTAAATAAAGGGGAAATAATGGCAACATCAAACTTTAAATTTGACATAATCGCTTCTCAGATAGCTAAGAGAATTATACGCAGCATTTTGTTTCCATATGCTCTCCAACTTTTGACACTCATTGTATTTATTGCTCTTGTTGTTAATGGCTTTCTCACTGGAACAGACGCATCATACGGAACGAACCTTACTCCCATCATTCGAAAAACGAATCTCACAACTCTGCTTGTTTGGGGGATGTGGTGGCCCGGGCTCATTCTCACGACAATCGTTCTTGGCCGTATCTGGTGTACGGTATGCCCAATGGAATTTGTAAGCAATTTAGCCAATCGTACTGCCGGACGGTTTAGCATAAATGGAATAAGGCTTTCAGCCTGGCTACGAAGCGGATATATCATTTTGCTATCCTATGTTGTTCTTCAGCTCATGGTGGCTGGTTTTCAGGTTCACAGAACACCTCTTTACAGTTCGTATGTGCTTCTTGGGCTGCTGTCCCTGTCGCTACTGATTGGATTTCTATTCAAAGAACCACGTGCCTTTTGCAAAGGATTCTGTCCCGCATCTCTTCTTCTCAACACATACAGCTTTCTCAATCCAGTTAAATTGATGAAGAACAATGATGATATCTGTATTCAGTGCGATACTAAAGACTGTGTTCTAAAAGAAAACCGGGACAAATTTGATGCGAGAAGTTGTCCCAGTTATCTCCGCCCATTTGATCTTACGAAGTATGATTCGTGTGTAATTTGCTTCCAGTGTGCTAAAGTCTGTCCAAAAGATAATATTGGCTTCGGCGTGGTAAATTCCTCTTTGCAACACAAAATCGGCAAGTCAGTTTCATTTGCAAGTGCCCTTTTTATCTTTATCGCAAGCGGATTTGTTTCTCATGAACTTTTTGCGGAAACATCAGGGCTTGATGATGTTTTCCACTTAGCCCCGAAATGGTTATCAGAACGGTTTGGGATGCCAAGTCTGTTTCCGTGGTTCGAGGCACTCTGGTTCTTACTGATACTTCCGACTGTTTTCTTTTGTCTCGTGTGGGGAACGAGTTTCTTTTCAAAGATTAGATACTCATTTGTCGAATTTATTACTCGTATTGCTTTGTATCTTGTGCCTGTACTTGCTGCCGGTCATGCTATGAAAGCTATTATAAAGATAAATTCTTGGTCATTGTATCTTCCTTTTGCAATATCAGACCCAATTGGAATTCGTACTGCAAAGAAATTTGTTTCTGGCAATATGCAAGCAATACAGCCAGTTTTCCCTGATATTCTTACTTTTGTATTTGCTGCTTTGCTTCTCATTTGTTCCGTGATTGTTGCAAGGAAGATGGTTCGTGAAAGATTAGAAAGAGATTTTCACCCCACTGCTTATATTGGCATCAGTGTGCTGGTATGTTTGTATTCTGTTGTTATACTGAATTTGATATCACAGTGAGAACAATGCAAAAAGCAATTTCTTATAGGAAAGAAAGGAGGTGATACGATAACAGTCAAAAGTATTTGGTGAAAACTCTGGGTTATTGGCATAATCACTTAAAAACAGAGTGGAGTAGATTAAGGTATAAGATTGTATTTTTCCATCGGGTTTAATTAACCCCGATAAGGAGGAGATATGAAAGTAAATTTAATAAAAAGGATAGGTTACATAATTACAATCATGACGTTGTTTATCACTTTTCTCCCTGAAGAGAGTCAGGCTATATCTGCATGGGGAAGGAAGTATGGGGTAGGATGTAATGTCTGCCATATAGCAGGTTATAAGCTAACCTATGCAGGACAGCAGTTTTTAAGACATGGGCATCAGATGCCAGGTGACGAGTCAAAAGAACCAAATCTCTCTGACTATTTTTCAATGGCGATGAAAATTCGAGCATGGGATAAAAATAAGACTGTTCAGCAATCAGGACTATCAGATGCAATTGAAACACGTAACTCTTTTGAAGCTCATGCGTTAAGCATATATTCAGGTGGTCCACTTGACAGCGGTTTTTCATATTTTACTGAGATGTATCTGCATGAAAACGATGGCAAAAATCCGGGAGAGAATACTGAATCAACAGAATCAGATATGGGCGACTGGGCAAGGTCAAAATTAGCTGATGCATACCTACAATATGGTTATGAAAAAGATGACCTATATTTAACTGCAAGGGCAGGGCGTATAATGCCGTGGCTGATACATCTTCATGGCGGTGGTGCGAGACTGTCGTATTCAAGACCATTACCTTTAACTTCAACAGTCGGCGACAATCCTTACCGCCCCTTTTCAAGACAGTATGGTGCAGGTCTGGGTGTCGGATTTAAAGAGGCATTCTTTGAGGCAGGTGTAGTAAATGGGACAGGAAAATATGAAAATACTGTTGAGATTGGAACAGATACCTATAAGGATGTTTATGCCTCTCTTGACTACTCCATTGGGGATAACGGTAGTATGCTTGGAGTGTATTATTATAATGGTCAGTTTCCTTTACAGCTGCTGAAAACTCCAAAAGGTGCAACTGCAGATAAGTTTTACCAGACAGGCGTTTTAGGACAGTATGTAATCAAGCATGGTGCTTTGATTGGTGCATACTTCAATGGCTCAGATGAATACACGCCTACAGGCGGGACATCAAATGTTACATATAAATCCCAGAGCTATTATGCAGAGCTTCAAGGCTACTTTAGGGATGGTACACTCTCACCCTATTTTAGATGGGAGTTCTTTGACCCTGATACAGACAGGTCTGACAGTCTTGAAAAATCAGGGCCTGTCCTTGGGATTGACTGGAGACCCTTTAAACATGGCAGATTTACGCTTGAGGCATCTAATTACACAACTAATGATTCTTCAACTAAAAAAACCATAAACAGAGATATTACGTTGGAAATGTGGTTTATGTTCTAAACATAATCTATTCCTCTCCCTGCTCAGCTATTAACAGGTTGCTGAAAAACCCGTTCTTCGTGTCACCCTGAGTGAAGCGAAGGGTCTCAACTACTTGGGAAAACGAGATTCTTCCCCTTCGCTTCACTCAGGGTCAGAATGACATTTTCTGTATTTTTCGCTTTTTCAACAACCTAATTGGAAACCTGAATCCTATTTTACTGAATAATAAAGTGAAGGGGGTATTGACAAATATTTTTTGGGATATATATTTAATTACACATTTTAAAATCTTAACTTTTAATAGGAAAGGAGGGCTTATATGAAAATTAAGGCAATAATTGTTGTTATTTTTACAGTTTTATTTACAGTGATTATGACTAAAGAAAGTCAGGCGATATCTGCATGGGCGAGGAAGTATGGTGTTGACTGCAGTGTATGTCATATATCAGGATTTAAATTAACAAGGGCTGGACAGACCTTTCTGCGTCTTGGACATAAAATGCCTGGTGCCAGCGATAAGGAGGCGAATCTCTCAGACTATTTCTCCATCACTGCCAAGATAAGGGGATGGAATGAGACTCAGAAGGTTGAGACAACAAGCACCGCAGAGACTACTAAATCATCCTTTGAAGCCCATGCACTGAGTATATATTCAGGTGGTCCCCTTGACAACGGTTTTTCATATTTTGCAGAGATGTATCTTCACGAAAACGAGAGAAAGACACCTGCCACAAGCACAGAATCAACAGACTCTGATATGGGTGACTGGGGAAGGTCAAAATTGGCGGAGATGTATCTCCAATACAATACATCTGACGAGGAGTCGTTTTTCACAGCGAGGGGCGGGAGGGTCCTCCCGACACTCATCCACTTTCATAACGCAGGAGGGAGGCTTGCATATTCAAGACCTGATGCAATCACAACCTCTTTTGGCAGTAATCCCTACAGACCTTATTCAAGACAATATGGCGTAACTGCCGGTTACTCTTACACTGACCTCTTTGTTGAGGGTGGCATAGTCAACGGCACAGGAAAATATGAAAACACTGTTGAGCTCGGCAGCGATACTGAAAAGGATGCATGGCTGACCGCCGACTATGCACTCGGCGATATGGGCAGTATGCTCGGTCTGTATTACTACAAAGGAAAGTTCCCACTCCACCTCCTCAAGACACCTGCTGGAAACTCTTATGACGACTTCTCATCAGTCGGTCTCATTGGAAACTATACTATACCAATGGGTGCCATTGTCGCCTCTTATTACACACAGAGCGGCAAGTATAAAAAGACAAGCGCCACAACAGATACCTCCTATGACGCATCAACAATGTTTGCCGAACTTCAGGGCTATATCAGGAGCGACTTCCTTGCCCCTTTCCTGAGATATGAGATTGTAAACTATGACCCTGACAGGGATACAGGAAATGACAAGCAGACAACCAATGTCGCTACAGTCGGCATCCATGTGAAGCCATTCCAGCACGGAAGGTTTGTGTTTGAATATACTAACAGGTATAAAGAGGCTGAAGGGACAACAAAGACCAAGACTACTGACAACAACTATACCCTTGAGGTGCAGTATATGTTCTGATTATCATCCCCAAAGTTCCCCTCCTTATTTAGGAGGGGAGGGGGAGAAAGATGAGGTGGATTATGAAATGGATATTTAACTCCATATTAGTGATATTCTTTCTAACAGCAGCATCTGCAAATGCCCAGCAATCGGGCGAGGTCTCAGATGCGGCTAAAAAGGAATTCTCAAAGTCATGTGCCTCCTGCCACGGCAAGGATGGCAAGGGGAATTCAGGGATGACGAAGATGTTAAAGGTGGATATATCTGCCCTGAACCTTACTGATGATGCCACTTTAAATAAGTCAGACGATGAACTGATAAAGATTATGCATGACGGGCTTAATAAAATGCCTGCCTATAAGGGAAAAATATCGGATAAAATAATCGCAGAATTGGCAGCGTATATAAGGGCATTGAAATAATCAGGCATGTCTGATAATATAGCCACTGAATAAATTGGATTCTAACAAAATGAAAAAGGCTATATTCTATCAGATACCCATCATCACAATACTCTGCATAATATTCTCACCTCACTTCATCTCTGCCCAGGAGCAGACTGAAAAAATTAATGTCTGCGTAGACTGTCATCAGAACCTTGAGGATACTCTAAAGGATGCTGTAACAAACTGGCAGGAGAGTGTCCACAAAAAGGCAGGGGTTTTTTGTAACGATTGCCACGGCGGAGACTCAAATGATTCTGATAATGCAATGGATGAAAAGGCTGGATTTATCGGTATCCCAAAGCCAAAGGATATTCCAAAAATCTGCAGCAGATGCCACTCTGATGTAACAATTATGAGGAAATACAACCTCAAGACAGACCAATTCAATCTCTACAAAACCAGCATCCACGGTATCCGTCTCTTTGAGAAAGGGGATGAGTCTGTTGCGACCTGTGCCTCCTGCCACGGAAATCATAATGTCTTATCAAAGAATGACCCACGCTCTCCGATATACAGATTCAATATCCCCCTGACCTGCGGCAAATGTCATTCAAATAAAGATATGATGAAATCATACAATATACCGACAGACCAGTATGAGCTTTACAGTAAAAGTCATCATGGCAAGATGCTGCTTGAAAATAAAAATCTGAGGGTTCCGACATGCGTGGATTGCCACGGAACACACGGTGCTGTCCCGCCGGGTGTAACCGATATAGTGGAGGTATGCAGTAATTGTCATTCTGTCATATCCGAATATTTTAAGAAGAGCCCGCATCATTTGATAAAAAAGGAGGGAATGCCCCGATGTATCAACTGTCATGGAAATCATGAAATACAGCGTCCAACATTAGAGAAGTTTACAGGTAAGGGTGTCATTGATTGCGGCGGCTGTCATTATCCTGAATCACCTGCCTTTAAAACTGGTGTTGATATCAAAGCATCCCTAACAGAGGCAGAGGCTTTACTTAAAGCCGGCAATGATGATATTGCCTTTATCAAAAAACATGGTGGAAATAGTTTTGCAATAGGACATTTAGAGGATGATATGGATAACGCAAGGACAAAACTTCTGGAGGCGTATTCGGTAAGCCATGCCCTCTCAATAGATGAAATAAAAAGACGCACATCAGAGGTAGTCTCCATTTCAAAAAATGTGAGTGAGACCATAAAAGGCATGATAAAGGATATAAAATTAAGAAAAGTGGGGATCATATTTACATGGGTTGTGATTGGAGTAATAATCATATTGTTAAGGCAGAAGGCAAAGAATTGGAAAAGGGTAATAAAATAGCCTCCTCTTAATTTTCTACCAATACAATTTTCCCCTAAAGTATTTCCCACAAACTTCCGAAATTAGTAACTGAAAGGACAAAAAAACTAAAAGTGTAAGTGTCAGTGAGAGTGTCAGTAAAGTCCCCCGCCATCAAGGGGGTAAGAGAGTTTGTTTCTGACACTGACACTAATAACTGACACTGATTCTTGTTCTAAGAGGATATTTTTATGAGTATAGGGTTAAGCAATGCAAGATTATCAGTATCCGGCTCTAATTCCGAATATGTACCGAAGGTAAAGAGGGCAACGCCGAGTATTGCAGAGGATGCAATCTTTATAGCGAAACCGAAGAAGAGGGTTTCATTTGAAGTCGTTAATCCTGTAAAGGACGGAGCAGGTGCAGGTAGCGGGTCGTCTAACAGAGGGAAAGAAATTCCCCTCCCAGGCAGCAGTTCTAATTCGGGGGGAGTTCAATTATTGGGTGAAGGAGGGAATAACAATTCGGCTAATAATACACCTGTCCTCGGAGAGATGAAAAAACTGGATACGGCTGATGTAACAGGACTCTCCAATAAAATACCTGCTTTGGGTGAAAACGGCGTAAGTGCAAAATTAACCGGTGAACAATATGTCGGAAATCCGACTGAAGGCTATGTAAAAATGAAGGTTGATTATGTCCCTCAAAAAGACCATAGCTGGGACGCACCGCAGGAAGAGGGGAGGCAGATTAATAACCATCAGGTCCCATTCCAGCTTCAATATGACAGCTATGGCAGACCAAGGATTGGATTCAGCAGAGAGCCTTATGATTTTGCAGCCACAAAGTATATTGAATTAACAAGCAAGATAAAATTCAACCAAAATGTAGGCAAGACAATAGAGCACTTCAAACAATATTTCCTCGGCAATGGTGATTCCAATAATGAAAATACACAAGCCCTATTCGCTATAGCCAACAATGATTCATCTAATCCTCATGACCTCCCGCCGCTGATGGGTGCAAAAGAGGATGGTGAAAAATCTAAAAATAATGCCGAGATAAAACTCATGGGTGATAATTCTGGCGAAAGAAAAGTTCAAGATGGAAAGACAGGGGATAAAAAGGAGTTTGAAAAATTTTTCTTCAATAATGATAAAAAATCTCAGGAAGAGGAGATCAAAAAGGTCTTCTTAGGTAAAGAAATTTCTACAGGAAACAATAATGAAGGAAATACTGATAATAAATCTACTGCTACTGATATATTTAACACACAATCAGATTCTGGATATAAAACATATCAGGATGAACTGGCAAGCAATGAAAAGCCAGACACCAGTCAATTTTCTCTAAAGGTGTAATCTACAGATACTCTTTCAGCCCCTTACTCTTTAATAATTCCACTATTTTTTTTACATCCTGAGATTTTGTCTTCGGACAGATGAGGACAGCATCCCTCGTAACAACAATCACAATATCCTTTATCCCGATAGTGGCAACTATTTTCTTAGGGCTGTGTATAACACAACCGTCTGTATCAATACCCACATGCTTTCCGACAATCGCATTATTAAAACTGTCTTTTTCTAAAATATCATAGAGTGCCATCCATGTCCCCACATCATTCCATTCTATATCACATGGAATAACCGCTGTATTCTTAGCCTTCTCCATTATACCGTGGTCAATGGATATACCCTCTACCTTTGAGTATATATCTCTTATTACCCTCTTCTCTCTCTTTGTCCCCAGAGCCTTTTCAATCTCCATAAGTCCATCATATAAATCAGGCAGAAACTTTTTTATCATCTCTAATATTGCTTCAACCTTCCAGATAAAAACCCCGCCATTCCAGAAGTAATCACCGCTATTAACAAATCTCCTTGCCCTCTTTATGTCAGGCTTCTCCACAAACCTATTAACCCGAAAAATCTTTGTCTTACCGCTCTTGACGAACTCCTCTCCGGCATGTATATAACCATAGCCTGTTTCAGGATAAGAGGGCTTAATACCAAGTGTGATTAGACAATCCCTTTCAGAGGCTATCCGAGCCCCCAATGAGATTATCTCCCTGAATCTCCCCTCATTTTTTATGAGGTGATCTGCAGGCATGACTACCATAACCCCGTCAGGGTCTTTCATCTTTATATGAATGGCTGCAAGGCCAATACATGGGGCGGTATTTTTCCCAAATGGCTCATCAATTATATTGTGAGGATGGATTTCAGCAAGCTGCTCTCTTATCTTTTTCACATGGGAATTGGCAGTAACAATAAAAATATTCTTGAGTTTAACAATCGGTTTGATTCTGTGGATTGTCTTCTGGATGAGGGTTCTGTCGCCTGTGAGGTTAAGCAATTGCTTTGGCGTCTTTGATTTACTGAGGGGCCAGAATCTTGTCCCGCTCCCCCCTGCCATTATAACTGCATATATCATTGTAGTTTTATTATGATTACCTGACTGTCTAACTTTGAGTAAACCCTATGAAGTCCTGTAGCGATTGCGTAAATATTCTATCACACCCGGCATAATGGAGATAACTATTATAGTCATGATAACAATAGTAAAGTTCCTTTTTACGAGAGGGATAGTGCCAAAGTAATAACCCCCAAAGATAAAAATAGCAACCCAGAAGATGCCTCCTGTAATATTATAAATGACGAATCGCATATAGCTCATCCTGCCGATTCCAGCAACAAAAGGCGCAAAGGTGCGAATGATGGGCATAAACCTCGCTATCATAATTGTCTTCCCTCCATGCCTTTCGTAAAACCGATGGGCTCGGTCAAGGTATTCCCTGTTTAAAAAGCGGACATCGTATTTGTGAAATATCGCAGGACCCACACGGTATCCTATCCAATAATTAACTGTATCGCCTGCAATGGCAGCAATGCTCAAGATCACAGCTAATAATATATTATCAAGAGAACCCATAGCTGCAAATGTTCCAGCCGCAAATAGGAGAGAGTCTCCGGGAAGGAAAGGGGTAATTACCAGACCTGTTTCGCAGAAAACAATGAGGAAAAGGATTAAATATGTCCACACACCATAGCTTTGAATTACAAAATTGAGGTGTGTATCGAGATGGATAAAAATTTCTAAAACATTTTTTATAAGATCAATCATTACAATCGCTATAGAAAAATTAGATTATAAGCACTTTTGTATATTTGCATCTTTAATTATGGCATGTCAAGTGTTAATTGTTTTTACACATAATTGTTTTTACACATGATTTTGCTGTATAATCTTTTATCATGAGTGATGATACACAGGATAGATTCATAACTCCGCAGAAGGAAGATGATGACATCAGTTTTGAGTCAACCCTTCGTCCAAGAACCCTTGATGAATATATCGGTCAGGAAAAAATCAAAGAAAATTTAAAGGTCTTCATTCAGGCAACGAAAGAGAGAGCCGAGGCATTAGACCATGTCCTATTCTACGGTCCCCCAGGGCTTGGCAAGACTACTATGGCAAATATAATCGCCTCCGAGCTTGGAGTAAATATAAAGGGGACTTCAGGGCCTGTCATTGAAAGGGCTGGCGACCTCGCCGCTATCCTCACTAACTTAAAAGAGCATGATGTCTTATTTATTGATGAGATACATAGACTCAATCATGTAGTTGAAGAGATTTTATATCCGGCAATGGAGGATTTTAAACTTGATATTATGATTGGACAGGGGCCAAGCGCCCGTTCAATAAAACTTGACCTGCCTAAATTTACCTTGGTTGGTGCGACTACAAGGGCAGGATTACTCACATCGCCATTAAGAGATAGATTCGGCGTAATCCATCGTCTGGATTATTATAAAGAATCGGAGCTTCAAATTATAGTGGAGAGGTCTGCAAAAATATTGAATATCTCTATTGATTCAGGCGGTTCACTGGAGATTGCCCGCCGTTCAAGGGGGACGCCGAGGATAGCAAACAGACTCCTACGCAGGGTGAGGGATTATGCACAGGTAAGGGCTGATGGAAATATTACAAAAGATGTGGCGGATGAGGCATTAAAGATGCTTGAGGTAGATGAACTTGGTTTTGACAAGATGGACAGAAAACTCCTTCTTACAATTATAGAAAAGTTTAACGGAGGGCCTGTCGGTGTTGAAACACTATCAGCAGCAGTCAGCGAGGAAAGAGATACAATTGAAGATGTCTATGAGCCGTTTCTCATACAGGGCGGCTATATACACAGAACACCGCGCGGCAGGGTCGCAACAAAAATCGCCTATGAACACTTCGGCATAAAGCCAAGAGATGATTTGCAGGAAAGGTTGTTTTAAGTTTGGAAGTAAACATTTTTGAGATTAATCCACAATGGTATTCAAAGTTGCAATATATGATTAAAATAGTTTATAATATGTTTAATCAGTAGTGTCCGCTAAAAATTAAAAAAGCATGGCTTGTAAGCCTCTTTTATTGGATAATTGAAGTTGACAAAACCCAATACCAATAAGGAGGAACAAACCATGCACAAGGTTGGAACTATATTCTCGGAACTCTTGA
>JACQBS010000063.1 GCA_016194325.1 Nitrospinota bacterium
AAGTTTCGTCATCAGCAAAACTATACCAGATACGGCTGAAATTCGATGCACCCTTTTATCTCATTGTAATTCCTAAACTTTATTAAGCTTAATTTCTTGACTTCAACTTTATTACGAAAGAACCAAAGATAAATGTGAGGAATCAAAACGTGCCGAAGAAAAACTTCGCCTCATGCAGGAAATAACACAGGCTATAAGCGAGTCAGAAGATTTTAACTCTGCACTTTTAATAGCACTTTGTAAGATTTGCAAAACCACAGGCTGGGTTTATGGTGAAACATGGATACCATCTTTAGACAACTCATATCTTGAGTGCGGGCCTGTTTGCCACAGCAATATCGCAGGTTTGGAAGAATTTAGAAAGGAAAGCGAGGATTTTAAATTTGAGCGGGGTGTTGGAGTTCCCGGTCGTGTGTGGGCTTCAAAAAATAATGTATGGCATTGGGATATTACAGAGAACCATGAATTTCTCCGCTCACATATTGCCAAAAAACATGGTATCAACGGGACGGTAGCAGCGATACCTATTCTTGCAGGCGGTGAGGTTGTGGCAGTAATGGTTTTCCTTGTAACCGAATATGGGAAAAGAAATGAAAGGATTGCTGCATTTGATGTTGCACTTGTTTCTACAATCGTTGCTCACTTAGGGGCTATTTTTCTGCACAAGCGGTCAGAAGAATTGCTGAGAGAAAGTGAATCACATTTCCGCCAATTGGCAGAGGCTTCTTTTGAGGGGATTGCCATTCACGACAAAGGAAATATATTAGATGCGAATGAACACCTTGCCCGTATGTTCGGATACGAACCCTCAGAGATAATAGGAAAAAATGCCCTTGACCTTACGGCACCGGAATCCCGAGAAATTATCTTAAAGAATATCATGGCTGGCTATGATAAACCCTATGAGGCAGCGGGTCTTAGAAAAGATGGAACGACTTTCACAGCAGAACTGATCGGTAAGCCCATTCAATACAAAGGGAAAACTTTTAGGATAACAGCTATCCGTGATATCACGGAGCGTAAGCATCTGGAAGAAGAATTATTAAAGGTTCAAAGACTTGAGGAACTTGGTATCCTTGCAGGCGGGATAGCCCATGATTTCAACAACCTCCTCACGGGAATATTGGGGTATATCTCCCTTGTTAAGATGCGTTTAAATCACACTGATAAAGAATATAAATGGTTGAGTGACGCAGAAGAATCCTGCATGCATGCGAAAGAGTTGAGCAATAAAATAATCACCTTTTCAAAGGGTGGGAATCCCATCAAGGAAGCAATCTATATAGTAGATATATTAAAAGAGGTAATAGACAATCTATTGAGCGGTTCAAATATTAATACAAAATTCATTATCCCTGAAGACCTTTATATTATTGATGCAGACAAGAATCAGATAAGAGAGGCTATAAAGAATCTGGTTATCAATGCGAAAGAGGCGATGCCATATGGAGGGGTTCTCAAGGTTCAGGTTAAGAATATACCTAATTGTGAGAAGGCAGAGCCATTTTTTAAAAATATCAACTATCTAAAAATATCTATATCGGATACAGGAAAGGGAATATCAAAAGAGAATATACCAAAGATATTTGACCCTTACTTTACTACTAAAGAAATGGGGAGTGTTAAAGGAACAGGACTCGGTCTTTCTGTGTGTCACACCATAATAAAAAAGCATGATGGGTTCATCACGGTTGAGTCTGGGCCGGGTAGCGGTTCAAATTTTAATATATATCTTCCAGCATCTTCAATAAAGGCAGGATAGTTTGTATGTGTTATTTTACTTCTTTTTCTCTGCAGTCTTTTCTTTTTTCTCTACAGCCTTCTCTTCCTTTTCAACATGCTTTACCCTCCTCTTCGGCTCAGCAGATACATCCCTGTCCACAAGCTCAATTACAGCCAGCTTTGCAGCATCTCCCCTTCTGACACCAATCTTGTATATCCTTGTATATCCGCCTTTTCTCTCGGCATATCTCTTTGCAATAACATCAAATAATTTTCTTACTATGTCTTTATCTTTAACATACTCTGCCGCACGTCTCCTATCACTCAGTGTCCCCTTTTTGCCAAGTGTAACCATCCTGTCTGCCACCCTTCTCAGTTCCTTTGCCTTTGCAAGTGTAGTCTCTATCTTCTCGTAGCGGAGCAGCGAAGTAACGATATTTCTAAATAACGCCTTCCTATGTGAAGTCGTCCTGCCTAACTTTACACCCTGTCTTAAATGACGCATATTAAATCTCCATTAATTTTCACTCAAAGCACCAGCTGATTTAAGTTCACTTTTGTATTCATCTAAATTCATTCCGAGGCTCAAACCCATCTCTGCCAGAATCTCTTTTATCTCGTTTAAAGATTTTCTTCCAAAATTCCTTGTCTTAAGCATCTCCTGGTCAGTCTTCTGAACGAGGTCAGCTATGGTCTTTATATTTTCATTCTTGAGGCAGTTGTATGACCTCACTGAAAGCTCCAGCTCCTCTACGCTCCTCTTCAGGTTCGTAACAGTCTTCTGCTTCTTTTCATCTACCTGCGGACCCTTTACCTCAACCTCTTCTTCAAAGTTTATAAATATCTGCAGATGGTCCTTAAGTATCTTTGCAGAATGTGCTATGGCATCATCGGGCTTTATAGCCCCGTTTGTCCATACCTCAAGTATCAATCTTTCATAATCTGTTGACTGTCCGACCCTTGTATTCTCAATAGTATAATTTACTTTTTTTATAGGGGAGAATATAGAATCAATGGGTATCATTTGTATCGGCATCCCCTCTTCTGCATTCCTCTCTGCAGGGATATATCCCCTCCCCTTCTTTATTACCATTTCAAAATCCAATTTTCCACCCTTATCAAGTGTGGCTATAAGATGTTCAGGATTTAATATCTCCACATCCGCATCTGCCTTTATATCTTTTGCCCTGACCTCACCCTTTCCATCTGCGTGGATAAATATTGTCTTCGGCTGGTCAACATTGAGTTTTATCATCAACTCCTTTATATTAAGGATTATATCTGATACATCTTCCCTAACCTTAGGTATTGTTGAAAACTCATGGTATACACCATCAAACTTAACCGCCGTTACTGCTGCACCCTGAATAGAAGACAATAGATGCCTTCTGAGTGCATTCCCTATTGTTTTAGCAAAGCCCCTCTCAAAAGGCTCTGCAACAAATTTTCCATAGGTATTTGTCAGCGTCTTTTTATCAGCTTCCAATCTTTTGGGTTTAATAAAACCTTGCCAGACTGTATTCATGAAACCTCCTAAATATGACTTACAACTTACAACTAACAACAATAATCATATAAGTTGCAAGTTGTAAGTTATCAGTTGTTAGTTACTTAGAGTAAAGCTCTACAATCAGATGCTCTTGAAGAGGTACGTTTATCTCCTCCCTATTAGGCAGATTCATCACGATACCTTTCATGAATGGGGAGTCTAACTGGAGCCACGCTGGAACACCCTTTTTTTTAGTTTCTTTCAACGAATCCTTTATTACCTTAAGGCCGCGGCTTTTTTCTCTGACCTCAATAATATCACCCTTCTTTACTATATATGACGGGATATTTACCTTGCAGTTATTCACCACAACATGATTATGCCTCACCAGCTGGCGAGACAGCTTCCTCGTAGGTGCAAAACCAAGCCTGTAAATTACATTATCCAGCCGTCTTTCAAGCAACTGCAAAAGTGTCTCTCCTGTAATACCTTTTTTCTTGTCGGCTATCCTGAAGTAGTTTCTAAACTGCCTCTCCATCAAACCGTATATCCTTCTCCCTTTCTGCTTCTCTCTCAGCTGTGTGCCATATTCAGATAATTTTGTTCTGCTCTGACCATGCTGACCAGGTGCATAATTTCTTTTATCAATAGAACACTTATCCCCAAGACACCTGCTCCCTTTAAGAAAAAGCTTTTCTCCATGTCTCCTGCACAATCTGCAAACTGAATCTCTATACCTTGCCAATCTTACCTCCTACAATGAAATTTGAAATCTCAAATTTCAAATTTGAAATTTTTATTACACCCTTCTCCTCTTTGGGGGACGACAGCCGTTATGAGGAATTGGCGTGACATCCCTTATTAAATCAATCTCAAGCCCTGTTGCCTGAAGAGCCCTTATTGCCGCCTCTCTCCCTGCACCTGGCCCCTTCACATAAACACCGATCTTCTTTACCCCGGCATCCAATGCCTTTTTAGCTGCAGATTCTGCCGCCATTTGTGCTGCGAACGGAGTCCCTTTCCTTGAACCCTTAAAACCAGCCGTTCCTGAACTTGACCATGCAACAACATTTCCTGTAGAGTCTGTTATAGTTACAATTGTATTATTAAATGTAGACTGAATATGTGCAACACCGTTACCAACTACCTTTTTTACCTTTTTCTTGACAGCCTTTTCTTCTTTAGGCTTCTCTTCTTTCTGGTTTTCCTGATTTTCCTGTTTTGCCTTCTCTTCCATTACTTATTCCTCCTTTTAAAACACATTTAAAAGCAGACGCTCATAACCATTTATCTTTGTTTATGGTTATGTAGAGGGTTCTCCCCTAAATAACCTTATTCCTCCTTTTTCCTTGCACCAACAGTCTTTCTCGGTCCTTTTCTTGTTCTTGCATTTGTCCGCGTCCTCTGTCCCCTGACAGGAAGGTTTTTTCTGTGTCTTAAGCCTTTATATGACCCTACATCCATCAGCCTTTTAATATTAAAAGAAACATCCCTTCTCAAATCACCTTCTACCCTGTATTCCTTTTCAATAATAGCCCTTAGTTTTCCAACATCTTTATCAGTCAGATTTTTAACCCTTGTATCAGGATTAACCTCCGCCTTTTTAAGTATAACATTTGAGAGGGTTTTGCCTATACCAAATATGTAGGTAAGGGCTACCTCTATTCTTTTCTCTCTTGGAATATCTATACCTGCTATTCTTGCCATCAAACCTCCCTCTTAAAAGTATCAAAGTGTCAGAGAGTCAGAGTCTCAAAGTTACAGCTCTGATACTATGACACTGCTTTTCATCCTTGTCTCTGTTTATGTTTTGGGGTTACGCAAATTACCCTTATTACTCCCTTCCTTTTTATAACCTTACACTTTTCACAAATCGGTTTTACCGATGCCCTGACTTTCATAAAAATCCCTCTTTTACCACAGATTCACACAGAGGAAAAAAGCGGTTTAAACTGTTTAAACCGTTTAAACCGCTTTTAAAAACTCTGTGTCCATCTGTGGTTAAATTTCATTTTTTTATTTAAACCTGTAAGTTATTCTTCCCCTTGTTAAATCATAAGGAGACAGTTCCACCTTTACCTTGTCACCCGCCAAAATTTTTATAAAATGCATCCTCATCTTGCCTGATATATGTGCCAGTACCTTATGCCCGTTCTCAAGCTCAACCCTGAACATTGCATTGGGGAGAGGCTCTATTACCGTCCCTTCAACCTCAATAGCTTCTTCTTTTGCCATAACAAATAAAACCCCTTTTAAACCACAGATTCACACAGATTTTCACAGATGACAGCTTTGCTGTCATTCTGAGGGCGAAGCCCGAAGAATCTAAAAAACAAAGATTCTTCACTTCGTTCAGAATGACATTTCTGTGTTTATCTGTGTCCATCTGTGGTTAAGTTTTATATTTTCGTCAATATCTCAACCCCGTTGTCTGTAATAGCAACTGTATGCTCAAAGTGGGCTGAGAGGCTTCCGTCTGCTGTAACAACTGTCCAGTCATCTTCCAAGACCTCAACATCATTCACCCCTGCATTTACCATCGGCTCTATTGCCAGCACCATTCCGCTCTTTAACAATGGCCCTTTTCCTGCTTCGCCAAAGTTTGGAACCTGCGGTTCTTCATGCAGCGAGGTTCCTATGCCGTGCCCTACAAATGCCCTTACTACCGAAAATCCCTCTCCCTCTACATACATCTGAACGGCATTTGATATATCTGACAGATGGTTGCCCGCCGTTGCCTTCTCAATTCCTATATAAAGTGCCTTTTGAGTGGCATCCAAAAGCCTTTTTGCCTCATCTGTTATTTCACCGACACCTACTGTAACCGCAGCATCTCCATAATATCCATCGTGGTAAACACCAAGGTCAATACTGACCAAATCCCCCTCTTTTAATCTTCTGTTTGAGGGGATACCATGCACTACCTGCTCATTTATAGAGATACAGAGCGAATTAGGATAGCCCCTGTAACCCTTAAATGCAGGGGTACCACCCTTCTTCAAAATAACCGATTCAGCCAGCCTGTCCAATTCTATCGTTGTTACACCAACTCTTATCTTTTTTGTTATCTCTTCTAAAACCCCAGCCACTATCCCGTTTGAGATTTTCATCTTCTCTATCTCATGCCGAGACTTCAGGATTATCATGCTTCCAAAACGCTTACAACCTTATTAAATATATCCTCAATACTGCCTGTACCCTTGATAGAGTGAAATCTGCCATTTTTACTGTAATAACTCTTTAACTGAGTTGACTGCTCCTGATATACCTTAAACCTTTTATATATTGTCTCTTCCTTATCATCATCCCTCTGATACAGCTCCCCGCCGCATCTATCACATATCCCATCCTTCTTTGGCGGATTGAATGATAGATGAAACCCCTCGCCGCATTTCCTGCATGTCCTTCTCCCTGTCAGCCTCTTTATGAGCTCATCATAATCCACATCTATATCTATGACATGGTCTATCTCCGCTGACATTTTTTTCAAATTTTTAGAAAGTGCCTCTGCCTGAGCAGTTGTGCGGGGGAAGCCATCAAGTATATATCCTGATTTGCAGTCACTCTCCTTTAATCTATTCTCAATTATCCCTATAACAACCTCATCAGGAACCAGCCCGCCGGCATCCATATATGATTTCGCCTTTATTCCAAGCGGGGTCTTATCTGCTACAGCCTTTCTTAAAATATCCCCTGTGGATACCTGCGGGATATTATATTTTTTTGTAATTAATTTTGCCTGTGTGCCTTTACCTGCCCCAGGCGGCCCAAGTAGAATCAATCTCATAAGAACAAAAAAAAGATTAAGGAGAATGGAGAAAAAGGAGAAAATGAGAAAAAAGAACCTGACTTATTATCTCTCCATTTCTTCATCTTCTTCTCCCCTTCTCCTTATGATTTTTATAATTTCATCACATTAAAAAATTAGAAATTAGAATTTTTTTCATTATGCCCTTCTGCTCCTCAATCTTCCCTTCTTCACGAAACCCTCATAGTGTCTCATCACCAAATGTGATTCTACCTGTACCATGGTATCCATTGCCACCCCAACAACAATCAGGAGCCCTGTTCCTCCAAAATAAAATGGTATATTAAAATATTTTATAAGAAAATCCGGCAAAACACATACCAGTGCTAAATATGCTGCGCCTCCAAATGTAACCCGTGACAGCATCTTGTCAATAAACTCAGATGTAGGCTTACCCGGTCTTATGCCTGGTATAAATCCGCCGTGCTTCTTCATATTCTCTGCAACATCTGCAGGATTAAAAATAATAGCCGTATAAAAATAACAGAAGAAGAAAATCATGACTACATAGAGCAGTGTATATATAAGCGTCCCCGGCATAAGGCTGCTTGATACTGTCTTCATCCAAGGATGAGATACAAAATTAACCAGGGTTGCAGGAAACATTATTATTGAAGATGCAAAAATCGGCGGTATAACGCCTGATGTATTCACCTTCAGAGGCAGATGGGTGCTCTGCCCACCGTACATCTTCCTTCCAACAACCCTCTTTGCATACTGCACAGGAATCCTCTTCTGCCCGCTCTCCATAAATACTATGGCACCTACAACCAGTACCATTAATACAAGAAGACCCAGAAATACAAAAAATTGAATCTCACCTGTATTCATGAGTCTTACTGTATTTTTGATTGCCGATGGTATACCTGCAACAATTCCGGAAAAAATTATAAGTGATATACCATTCCCGATACCTCTTTCCGTTATCTGCTCTCCAAGCCACATTATAAATGCAGTCCCTGAAGTCAGCGTAAGAACAGTCATAAGCCTGAATGACCACCCCGGCTCCGGAACTATCAATGCACCTGTAGGACTCTTCATTGCCTCAAGTCCAAAGCTTATGCCAAGTCCCTGGATACAGCTCAATACTATCGTCCCGTATCTTGTATACTGTGTTATCTTCCTCTGCCCATGCTCACCCTCTTTTTTAAGCTTCTCCAAGGGAGGGAATACAACTGTCAAAAGCTGAAGAATAATGGAGGCACTTATATAAGGCATAATCCCGAGGGCAAATATTGTAAGCCTCTTGAAAGCCCCGCCGGAAAACATGTCAAAGAACCCGAAAATTGTCCCTGCCGCACCTTTAAAGAACTCACTCAATGCATAGGCATCAATTCCAGGTGTTGGCACATGTGCACCAACCCTGTATACAGCCAAAAGCACCAGAGTGAAAAAAATTCTCTTTTTCAACTCAGGGACATTGAATATATTCTGAAAGCCATTGGCTATCATAATTACGAATTCCGAATTACAAATTACGAATTAAGGAATTATTGATTTCAATTCTTAATTCCTAATTCATAATTCTAAATTACTATTGCCTTTCCACCTGCATCTTCAATCTTCTTAAGTGCAGATTTACTGAACTTTGCTGCATGAATGGTCAATGGTTTTGAAATGACACCGTCACCCAGCACCTTTACATTTTCCACCGTCTTGATAATACCCTTTTCCTTCAATATCTGTGGAGTTACCTCCCCATCAAACTTTTCAAGTGTCTTAAGGTTGACAACGGCATACTCTACCCTGAAAGGGTTTTTAAATCCCCTCTTGGGAATCCTTCTAATAATTGGCATCTGACCACCTTCAAATCTTGGATCCGGATGTCCACCTGACCTTGCCTTTTGCCCCTTATCTCCCTTTGTGGAGGTTTTTCCATGCCCGGAGCCGCGTCCCCTGCCTATAACCTTCCTTCTCTTATTAGAACCTGGTCTTGGTTTTAAATTGCTTAAATTTATCATATCTTTTCTATTTAGACTCTTCTAAATTTTTATCCTCTTTATCTGGTCTTGCCCTGAGATGTGCTATTGTCTCTACATTTCTCAATCTCATAAGGCCATCAATAGTTGCCTCTACCACATTATGAGGATTGGCTGAACCAAGAGACTTAGTTAATATATCTTTTATGCCTATAACCTCCATAATAGCCCTTACTGCCCCGCCGGCTATCACACCTGTTCCTTTTGATGCAGGTTTAAGCATTACCTTCCCTGCGCCAAAATTGCCCTCTACCTGGTGGGGGATTGTCCCTCCATTCAGCGGAATGGTAATCATCTTCTTTCTTGCCCTTTCCAGCCCTTTCTTTATTGCGTCAGGCACCTCATTTGCCTTCCCTTTTCCAACTCCTATGCTGCCCATTCCATCACCTACAACCACTAAGGCACTAAAGCTGAACCTCCTCCCGCCTTTTACTACCTTTGCAACACGGCTGATATTTATAACCTTATCAGTTAACTTCGTCTCTTGACTTTCCTTGTTATTCAAAAAATCCTCCTAAACAAATTTTAAATCCTAAACAGTAACCCCTTTTTCCCTTACCTTATCCACTATTGCAGCTATCTTCCCATGGTAGATATAGCCGTTCCTGTCAAAAACAAGTTTTTTAATGCCCTTTTGAATCGCCTTATCAGCAATAATCTCGCCAAGAAGTTTTGCTGCTGCAAGATTTTTGGCAGACTTCATCTTGCCTTTGAATTCCTTGCTTAAGGTTGATATAGATGCCACAGTCTTCCCTTCAGTATCATTAATAATCTGGGCATATATATGCTTGAGACTCTTATATACTGTAAGCCTCGGCCTCTCCGAATCCCCTTTTATTTTTTTCCTGATTCTCTCTTTTCTTGCCAGTCTACTTTTAGTTCTCTTCTGTTCCATATATAAAATTTAAAAACTACCACGGATTTATCACGGATAAAACAAATCTTTTTACTATTATATTGTTTCTCTGTGTTCCTCCGTGTTCATCTGTGGTTTTATTAGGTTTTTGTTTTTATGAGCTGCTCGCCGTTGCAGCAGCCTTACCGGGTTTCTTATGGATAACCTCATCAGAATATCTTATTCCCTTGCCTTTGTATGAATCCGGTATCCTGAAGCCTCTGATATTTGCCGCAACCTGCCCTACCAATTCTTTGTCAACCCCTTTTACAATTATCTCAGCATTTTTCCCAATCTCAATATCTATCCCCTTCGGAGGGTCAAAATTTATCGGGTGCGAATATCCAATGGTCAATACAAGTTTCTTAGCCTGAACTGCTGCCTTATAGCCTATACCCTCTATTATAAGCTGTTTGCTGAATCCCTCTGTAACCCCAACAACCATATTGTTGACTATTGTCCTTGTCAACCCGTGGAGTGACCTGTCAAGCCTTGAATCAGATGGACGTTTAACAAGGAGCTTCCCCTCTGCAGGCTCAACCTTCATATTAGGATGGATGTCCTTGCTTATACTGCCCTTCGGGCCCTTTACTTCTATCCTGTTTACATCTATCTTAACTTCTACCCCTTTGGGTATATTTATCGGTTGTTTACCTATACGAGACATAATTTTTTACCATACATGACAGAGAACCTCACCGCCAACCTTCTGCTCCCTGCAAACCTTATCCGTTAATACACCTTTGTTTGTTGAAAGGATTGCTACACCCATGCCATTAAGCACCATCGGTACATTTTCCTGTGTTGCATAGATTCTGCACCCCGGCTTGCTTATCCTTTTCAATCCCTGAATTACACTCTCTGTCTCATTTTCGTATTTGAGATAAATGCGAAGTATCCCCTGTTTCCTATCCTTGATCAATTTAAAATTTTTTATAAAACCTTCCTCTTTAAGGATAACGGCTATCTCGTTCTTCAATTTTGAGGCAGGTATATTGACCTTCTCATGCTTTGCCTTGATAGCATTCCTTATTCTCACCAACATATCCGATATTGGATCAGTCATTGCCATTTTGAAACCCCCCCCACTTATTTACCAGCTTGCCTTAATAACTCCAGGTATCTCCCCTGCCAGTGCCAACTTTCTAAAACAGATTCGGCACATTTTAAATTTCCTTAAATAACCCCTTGAGCGGCCGCAGAGCGGACACCTGTTATACTGCCTGACCTTATATTTTGCTTTCCTTTTTGCCTTAACAACTAATGATTTTTTTGCCACTAATCCTCCCATCAATTGAATATTGGATATTTCCACCAATCGGTCTTCAATAGTCAATAGTCAATCTTCAATTCCTAAATGGTATTCCCAATAATCTGAGCAATGTCTTCCCCTCTTCATCCGTCTTTGCTGTTGTAACTATGCTGATATTGAGCCCCTTTACTTTTTCAATCTTGTCATACTCAATCTCTGGAAAGATAAGCTGCTCTTTTAAACCGATTGTATAGCTCCCCCTCCCATCAAAGGACTTGGAAGAAACCCCCTTAAAATCCCTTATCCTCGGCATGGCTACATTAATAAACCTGTCAAGGAACTCATACATACGGTTGCCCCTCATGGTGACAGCGCACCCAATCGGAACACCTACCCTTAATTTAAAGTTTGAGATTGCCTTCTTTGCCCTTGTAACCAAAGGCTTCTGGCCGCTAATCTGCGACAGGGTATACACACCAGAATCTATTAATTTGGCATCCTGAAGTGCCTCACCCAGACCCATATTTATTACCACCTTTTTGAGTCTTGGTATCTGCATTACATTCTTGTAACCAAGCTCCTTTTTAAGCTGGGGTACAACTTCTTTTAAGTATTTATCTTTTAAAGCCGGTTGTGCCACTAAACCTCCCTAATAAATGCAGGTTAAGGTTTAGAATTTTCTTAACCTCAACCTTAACCTTTCGTCTTTTCTACTTTTTTCAGTCTCTGTCTAACATCTCACCGCAATGTTTACAGGTTCTGATTTTTTTCCCGTTCTCAAGTATCTTCATTGATACCCTTGTCGTCTTATCGCACTTGTTGCAGACAATCATTACATTTGAAATATGTATCTTCCCTTCCTTTTCTATAATACCACCCTGCCTCATCTGCTGTGTAGGACGTGTATGCCTCTTAACAATATTAAGCCTCTCAACAATTACCTTTTTCTCCATGGGGAACACCATCAGTATCTTCCCCTTCTTCCCCTTTTCCTTGCCTGTCATTACCTTTACAATATCGTTTTTCTTTATCTTTAAATTTGCTAACTGGTTCATAATACCTCTGGCGCTAAAGAGATAATCTTCATGAATTTCTTTGCCCTGAGCTCTCTCGCCACAGGACCAAATATTCTTGTCCCAACAGGCTCCAACTGTTCATTTATAAGGACTGCAGCATTATCATCAAACTTAATATATGTGCCGTTGTCCCTTCTCAATTCCTTCCTCGTCCTGACAACCACAGCCTTTTTTACTTCCCCCTTGTTGATAGGACTATTTGGGGTTGCCTCTCTTATACTTACCACGATGATATCTCCGATACGGGCATAACGCCTCTTGCTACCAACAAGCACCTGTATACACTGTGCCTTTCTCGCCCCTGAATTGTCTGCTATGTCTAAAATAGTTCTCAGCTGAATCACTGTAAAATTTCCTCCTGGTATAATTCCAAAATAAATACGTCATCAAAAAATTAATTATTAATTATTTTCCTGCCCTTTCAACTATCTCCATCAGCCTCCACCTCTTCTCCTTGCTCAGAGGCCTCGTCTCTACAATCTTTACCTTATCCCCCACAGAAGATTCATTCTTCTCATCATGCACCTTAAACTTATTTGAACGTTTTACTATCTTTTTAAATTCAGGGTGTCTCACATGCCTCTCCACCTTTACCACAATGGTCTTATCCATCTTGTCACTGACAACAACCCCTGTCCTTATTTTTTTGTTTTGTTCCATAAAATTCCTTTACCCCGTCAGAAAGAGAAGACTTTCTAACTGGGTTTACTTTAAATTTTTACCCTTAACCTGCACCTGATTTTGTGCTGACTTTTTTTCACCCAATAGTGTATTGATCCGTGCAATATCTTTTTTTACGATGTGAACCCTCGTAGGATTCTCAAGCACCTTTCTTGCCGCCTGAAACCTTAAATTTAAAAGCTCAGACCTCATATCTTCTGATTTTTTTAAGAGTTCATCCACTGTCATATCTCTGAGTTCTTTTATCTTCATATCAATCCCTTAGCTAAAAATCTTGTCTTTATCGGAAGTTTGTGAGATGCAAGACCCAATGCCTCTCTTGCCACATCCTCAGTTATTCCTTCCATCTCAAATAAAACCTTACCCTTTTTTATAACCGCAACCCACTGCTCAGGGACACCCTTTCCCTTACCCATCCTTGTCTCTGCAGGCTTCTTTGTAACCGGCTTATCCGGGAATATCCTTATCCATATCCTCCCGCCCCTTTTGATATGCCTTGTCATTGCAATTCTCGCTGCCTCTATCTGCCTATCCGTTATCCATCCGGGGTCAAGTGCCTGCAATCCGTAACTGCCGAAGCTTAAGTCCGAGCCTCTGGCTGCAGTCCCAAACATCCTTCCCTTTTGTCTCTTCCTATATTTTACCTTTTTGGGCATTAACATAAATTATTTTCCCTAAACTACTGCTCCCCCCTCTACAGGCTGTGTATCCTTCTGTTTCTTTGAATTCTTCTCAGTCATTATTTCACCGTTAAAAATCCATGCCTTGACACCTATTACACCGTAAGTTGTCTGTGCCTCGGCAAAACCATAATCAATATCAGCCCTTATCGTGTGAAATGGAACCCTGCCTTCCCTATACCACTCTCTCCTCGCTATCTCATTACCTGCAAGTCTGCCGGAGCAGGCTATCCTTACACCCTTAGCACCAAATTTAAGCGCTGTCGCCACTGCCTTTTTCATCGCCCTTCTGTAAGAGACCCTTCTCTCTAACTGGAGTGCAATGTTCTCTGCCAGAAGCTGGGCATCAGCCTCGGGTCTTGACACCTCTTTTATATTTAAGAAAACCTGTTTGTCAGGCAGCTTCTTCTGTAAACTTTCTTTTAATTTATCCACCTCAAATCCCTTTTTCCCTATAATGATTCCTGGTCTTGCCGCAAATATATTTATCTTTATCCTCTTGGAAGCCCTTTCAATATCAATTTTAGAGATGCCGGCATGATACAGCTCCTTTTTTATATATCTTCTTATGCCAAGGTCCTCATGCAATAGAGAGGCATAATCCTTCTTTGCAAACCAGCTTGACTGCCATGACTTATTTATACCTAATCTGAAACCTATTGGATGCGTCTTCTGTCCCAAAAAATCACCTCCTGTTTTACTTTAATACTATAGTAATATTGCTTGTCCTTTTCTTAATCGGTGTTACCCTTCCCCTTCCCCTTGGAAGCTGCCTCTTCCACACAGGCCCCCCGTCAACGGTAAGCTTGCTTACCGTTAATGAGTCTACATCTTCAGCCTTCTTTTCCTCTGCATTTGCCATGGCAGATTCAAGAAGTTTTTTGATGACCTTTGCAGGCTTCTTATTCGTAAAGGCAAGGATGTTTAATGCATCATTAACCTTCTTGCCCCTTACCATATCGGCAACAAGCCTTGTCTTTCTCGGCGATGTCCTTACATATTTTAAAATTGCTTTTGCTTCCATAATTAGCTCATTGCTCATTGCTCATTGCCCATAGTCTTTTTCTATGAACTATGAACTATCAGCTATTTTAGGTTTTTGTTAATACCTTCTTTGTATGTCCGCTGTGAAGCTTAAATGTCCTTGTATGTGAAAACTCTCCAAGTTTATGCCCTACCATATTCTCTGAGACATAGACTGGAATAAACTTTCTACCATTGTGCACTGCCAGAGTATGGCCGATAAAATCCGGTGTAATCGTAGACCTTCGTGACCATGTCTTCAGCATCTTCTTCTCATTCTTCTTATTCATCTCCTCAATCTTCTTTAATAATGAGGATTCAACATACGGACCTTTTTTAATTGACCTTGGCATAATAAATAAGTTACAAGTTACAAGTTACAGGTTACAAGTTACAAGTTTTAAATCTTGCATCTTGCATCTTACATCTTGCAACTATTTTTACTTCCTCCTCTTTACAATATATTTGCTTGACAATTTCCTTTTACCCCTTGTCTTATATCCTTTAGACGGCACGCCTGTCGGGCTTCTCGGGACATTACCACCCTTACTCTTTCCTTCTCCGCCACCCATGGGATGGTCAACCGGATTCATCGCTACACCTCTTACCCTTGACCTCCAGCCGAGCCATCTTGACCTTCCTGCCTTGCCAATCGTAATAGACTCATGCTCTGGATTCCCTACCTGCCCGATTGTAGCCTTGCATTCAACCGAAACCAGTCTGACCTCGCCGGAGGGAAGTTTTACATGAGCCATCTCTCCCTCTTTAGCCAAAAGCTGTGCAGCCAAACCTGCACTCCTGACCATCTGTCCGCCCTTTCCCTTACGAAGCTCTATATTATGAATCATGGTTCCGACAGGGATATTTTTTAATGGAATTGCATTGGCTGACCTTATCTCTGCGGATACCCCCGACATGACATTATCGCCAACCTTTAAATCAATCGGTGCGATTATATACCTCTTCTCACCGTCCCTATAATTCAAAAGTGCTATCCTGCATGACCTGTACGGGTCATATTCAATAGACACAACCCTTGCAGGGACATCGTCCTTATCCCTTTTGAAATCTACGAGCCTGTAAAATCTCTTGTGGCCTCCACCCATAAAGCGGCAGGTCATCCTCCCGAAATTATTTCTCCCGCCTGTTCTTCCTTTTGAAACGATTAAGCTTTTCTCAGGCCTGTCGGTAGTTATCTCGTCAAATGTAAGGTTTGTTTTAGCCCTTACCGCCGGTGATGTCGGTTTAAAAGTTTTAATTCCCATTTTATATGCCTTCTAAGAGTTCTATCTTGTCTCCCTCTTTCAGTGTCACTATTGCCTTCTTCCAGTCAGGCCTTTTTCCAAAGACCCTCCCGAACCTCTTTACCTTCCCCTTCACATTAAGAGTGTTTACACCCATCACATGGACATTGAACACCTTCTCAACAGCCTTTTTTATATCCCTCTTATTGGCATTGGCATCCACCTGAAAAATTATCTTATTGCCCCTCTCCTTTAAGTAGGCACTTCTCTCGGTGATAATAGGTTTCTTTATAATGGCGTATATATCTTTCATAATTTTATTCTTGAGCCTTGCCCTGAGCCTGCTTCATGGTTGTCTGAATTTTATCTATTGCCCCTTTCGTACAGATAATCTTATCGTAATAGAGGAGGTCATATACATTTATACTGTCAACCCTCTGCACCCTTGCATCAGGTATATTCCTCGCGGAGAGTTCAAGATTCATATTCTTTTCATCAACAAGAAAAAGCACACTCCTGTCTATTTTAAAATTCTTTAATATTGAAACGATATCCTTTGTCTTCGGTTTATCAATGTTTATTTTATCCACCACAAAGATGTCACCGTTTTTTACTTTTAATGAGAGGGCAGATATAAGTGCTGACCTTCTCATTTTTTTAGGGACATCATGGTCATAATCCCTCGGTGTTGGACCAAAAGTAATTCCGCCGCCTCTCCAGAGTGGAGACCTTATTGACCCCGCCCTTGCCCTTCCTGTCCCCTTCTGTCGCCATGGCTTCGCCCCGCCGCCTCTCACCTGACTCTTATTTTTTGTAGAATGAGTGCCCCTTCTCAAATTTGCCAGATGCGCAATGACAGACTTGTGCAATAGATGTTCTTTAATCTCAGAATTGAAGATGTCATCTTTTAATGATACCTTCCCAACAACCTTGTTATTCATATCAAGAACATTAAGCTGTGACATTATCTCTTCCTTATAAACAAAATACCGCCGTTTGCCCCTGGGGTTGCCCCTTTTATAAAAAGGAGATTATTCTCTTTTATAATTTTTACAACCTCCAAATTAAGTAAAGTTACCTTCTCACATCCCATATGTCCAGGCATCTTCTTTCCAAGAAATATTCTTGACCTTATTGTCCTTCCGCCGCTGATAGACCCTGAATGACGGAAATATTCATGTGTTCCGCGTGATGCAGGGAAACCTGCAAATCCATGCCTCTTCATTACGCCGGCAAAACCTCTGCCCTTTGAGATGCCTGAAATATCTATCTTCTCGCCGGGTTTGAACATATCTACATCTACAGTATGTCCAACCTGTATGTCATCAGATTTTTCTACCCTCAATTCTCTCAAGAACCTGACAGGTTTTGTCTTTGCCTTAGCAAAATGCCCTTTGGTCGGCTTATTGATACCCTTTTTACCCTTGGCAATAAACCCTAACTGAACTGCATTATATCCGTCTGTCTCAACACTCTTCTTCTGAACAACTGTACAGGGACCCGCCTCTATAATCGTTACAGGTATAACTGTCCCGTCTTCCTTAAAAATCTGAGTCATCCCTAATTTTTTACCTAAAAGTCCGTTTAACATAATTACAGAAGTCAGAAGTCAGAGCCATTATTTTGTTCTCTGTCATCTGTTATCTGTCCTCTGTTTTCTGAATTATAGTTTAACCTCAATATCCACACCTGCTGACAGATCCAATTTCATCAGGGCATCAACAGTCTGTGGGGTTGGTTCTAATATGTCAATTATTCGTTTATGCGTCCTTATCTCAAACTGCTCCCTTGATTTTTTATCAACATGAGGCGAGCGTAAAACCGTCCATCTGTTCTTCACTGTTGGAAGAGGAATCGGCCCTACAATACTCGCACCAGTCCTCTTTGCAGTCTCCACAATCTCAACCACCGATTTATCCAAAATCCTGTGGTCGTAAGCCCTGAGTTTTATTCTTATCCTTTGATTAGTCATCTTTACTCTATCACCTCACTGATTACACCTGCCCCTACAGTCCTGCCGCCCTCCCTTATCGCAAACCTTAACTCCTTCTCCATCGCTATCGGTGTTATCAAGTCAACATTCATTGTTATGTTATCTCCAGGCATTACCATCTCTACTCCTTCAGGAAGC
>JACQBS010000094.1 GCA_016194325.1 Nitrospinota bacterium
CACCTCCGGTAAGTTTCGTCATCAGCAAAACTATACCAGATACGGCTGAAATTCGATGCACCCTTTTATCTCATTGTAATTCCTAAACTTTATTAAGCTTAATTTCTTGACTTCAACTTTATTACGAAAGAACCATAATTAATGGCGATGTGTCTATTATTATTTTTCTCATGGAGCATCTTATGAAATTTTACCTTTTTCTTTTGTTTTCTATGCTGGTTGAAATTGTTTTTTTTTAGCAACCTTCTTTACATTCTTAAATTTTCCCTGAGAGTCAATAATAACCTCATAATATACCCTCTTTTCTTCAGTATCCAGCACGGATTGTAAAAGTGAAGATTCTATTTTCCACGCATTGCTCTTTTTGTCAAACGAAACATCTTCTATCCGAAAACCAAAAACTGCATATTGTCCATGAACTTCAAAAAAATAATCCCTCACCTTTTTGCTAATCTCTTTTGCATCCATAAATATTCACCTCCTCTTAATTATTCTATTTCATCCGGACTGCAAATCCTTCCCAAAACTCCCGATGACGCAGCAACAGCAGGATTTGAGAGATAGACCTCGCTCTTCGGATGCCCCATCCTCCCGACAAAATTTCTATTTGTAGTGGATATAGCCCTCTCTCCTTCTGCAAGCACCCCCATGTGTCCGCCAAGACATGGACCGCATGTAGGTGTGCTTACAACAGCCTCGGCATCAATGAATATATCAATCAATCCCTCATCTATTGCCATTTTGTATATTCTTTGCGTGGCAGGTATGACTATCATCCTCACATCCTTGTGAACCTTTTTCCCTTTTAAGACAGAGGCAGCTTCTCTCAAGTCAGATATTCTTCCATTTGTGCATGAGCCGATTACTGCCTGGTCAATCTTCACCTTACCGACCTTGCTTATTGGCTTAGTATTTGACGGCAGATGGGGGAATGCAACTTGAGGCTCAATATCCTTGCCATTAAATTCAAATACATCACTGTAAGTTGCATCTTTATCACTCTCGTATATTTTAAATTTCCTCTTTGCCCTTCCTTCCACATATTCCATAGTTATATCATCAGGATTGATGATTCCGCTCTTTGCCCCTGCCTCTATTGCCATATTAGTCATTGTAAACCTTCCATCCATCGGCAAATTATCAATTATCTCGCCTGTGAACTCCATCGCCTTATACAATGCACCATCAACCCCTATTTTGCCGATAGTATAAAGTATGAGGTCTTTTCCTGTGACCCATTTTTTAAGCTTTCCATAAAATATAAACTTCATTGATTCGGGAACCTTAAACCATGTCTCACCTGTTATCATTGCGGCAGCCAAATCTGTGCTGCCAACCCCTGTGGAGAATGCCCCCAATGCCCCGTATGTGCAGGTATGTGAATCTGCACCGATAATCACATCTCCCGGCAGGACAAGCCCCTCTTCAGGCAGGAGGGCATGCTCAATGCCCATCCTCCCCATCTCAAAGTAGTTTGTAATTTTATAATCTTTAGCAAAATTCTTTAAGATGCGAACCTGCTGGGCTGACTTTATATCTTTATTCGGGGCAAAATGGTCAGGGACGAGGACGACTTTATCTTTGTTAAAGACCTTTTTTGCACCGGCCTTTTTAAACTCCTCAATGGAGAGGGGTGCTGTAATATCATTCCCGAGGGCAATATCAACCTTTGACATTATCAAATCCCCGGGTGATACCCTTTTTTTTCCTGCGTGTTCAGCAAGAATTTTTTCAGTAATAGTCATTCCCATTCCTGTATCTCCTTTTCAAGCAATAGAGTTTTAAAAGTATATCTAAACCATTATATCAAATCAAGTTTATAGTGTGGAGTTTATAAATAATGCAGTAAAAAAATTAGAACGCAGATGGACGCAGATTTATAAAGATGGACGCAGATAATTCTTAAATAATTTTATTTTTTTCGAGAGAGAGAATTTTCTCAAGTTCAGCTATCAGGGGTGGAAGGTCTTTGGTAACTGTATCCCAAACAATATCAAGGTCAATATCAAAGTACCCATGTATGAGGTGGTGACGCATGCCAATAATATCCAACCATGGAACATATATGTATTTATCTCTGACCTCAGTAGAAACCTTATTGGCTGCCTCACCAATAATCTCAATATCCTTGAGAAGAGAGAGAACAAGCATTCGATTATTGTCAAGATCGCCTCTCAATCTGTTGGCAACAAAAGACATTGCCTCTTTAGCCGCATCAAACATATGCTGCAAACGAATAATATCATCCTTCCGCATATTGTATAATTGCTGAGGAAATTACCTCATTTCGGAAATATCTGCTCAACTCCTGCGGGGTACGAATATCTACCCTTCTCCCCTCAAGAATTTCAGAAAGCTCTCGTTCTATATGAGCAAGCCCTAAGAAACCAGGGCTTTGCCCTGATTCAAACTCCACAAGCACATCTATATCACTGTCAGGATTAAAGTCACTCCGCAGGACAGAACCAAAAAACGATAGTTTGCGGATATGATACCTCTTGCAGAATTCAGCAATCTTTTCTCCCTGAATATCAATATTGATTTTTTCATTCATAATTTACCTCCTGATTTATTTTATCACACTACCTTTTTCAAGCAACCCACCTTTATCTTTTTACAAGATACTTTAGCATGTTATCTGCCGTTGCGGGCAGTTTTCTAAAAGTCATATTTCAAGACCCTCTTTTTTTCTCTATCTTCCTTTTTATAGCATAGACGATTCCTGAATAAGCTTTACACTTCTTGTAAGTATTTATTTAACTTAACCAATTCCTCAATGCTGTTACTTTCGGAATGAAGCCTTTTAAATACCAGAGCCTTTTTTAATGCTTTCTTTAAATCCAATACATCGCCATCGCTTGAAGGCACTATTTTTCCAAAAATTGAATTGAAACATGCTTCATGTGTAATATTGCAGATTTCTTCTAAATTTGTTAAAAATCGTTCTTCCTCACCTTCCGGAAATTCTCCTAAAATTTTATCAGATAAAATAGTTTTCTTATCTCTATGGGCAAGTAGTTTGTTTCTTGCTTTCTTAATATATTTTCTGAATTTCTCTGTTTCATTATTTAAATCTTTCAGTTTTTGTTCAACTTCTGGCGGCCAGCAAATACTCTCTATAATGTTATCTATTGTAAAATTTTCTTCTCCATAAGTCTTCGCTGGGTCGGTAATCTTTGCAAACTCCAGCAATAAATAATTTATAAATATTATATTGATATCTTCAAAAAATGAGTGAGCTGTTTTCTCCATTAATCTTTTAGCTTCTTCGCTTTCAAAAAGCTCTTTATAAGTCCAATGTATAGACTTTAGCCAAAAGACTTGCTGGCAAAACTTCTCAATAATCTCCTGAGTTTTTTTGTCGTTATGGCTGACTTTTTTCATTCTCTCCCTATCTCTTTTCTAAAGCCATCTGCAATGCCTTGCATCCATTCTCCTCCCCCATATCACATGCCTTTTGAAAATCAGATATAGCCCTGTCTATATTCCCTTTCATGTCATAAGTAATCCCACGATTATAGTATACATAGGCAATATTCGATTTTAATGAAATCGCCTTATTATAATCCTCAATTGCTCTATCATATTGACCTTTATTATTATAGGCAAGACAACGATCGTTGTAGGCTTCAACATCATTCGGATTTAATGCAATCGCCTTATTGTAATCCTCAATCGCCCTGTCATATTGTCCTTTGCTATTATAAGCATTCCCACGACTGCTGTAGGCTATGGCATTATTCGGGTTTAAGCAATTGCCTTATTGTAATCCTCAATCGCCCTGTCATATTGTCCTTTGTTAGAATAAGCAATCCCACGATTGCCGTAGGCATAGGCATAATTCGGGTCTAATGCTATTGCACTCGTATATGCCTCTATTGTCTTATCATACTCTCCATTTATGAAGTATTTATATCCCTTCTCAAACCACTGACTTGCTTCAAATAGCCTCTCATCATCTGTTATCTTTGCCTCTACCTGTTTCTTTTCTTTCTCACCTTTTGCCCCTGCCAATTGTTTCTTTAATTCCTCAATCTCCTTCTGGCTCTTATCATAAGCCTCCTGAATCTTCTTATAATCCTCTATAACGGATTTTTCTTTGACCCTCTTTGCCATTTCTTCAATCTTATCAGGATTGACCTTTGCCTTAATCTTTACCCAAAAGAGAATACCATCACCAACAACAGTCCTTTTTTTATCAAGTATCTCAACTTCCATAATCCCTGATGCGAGAACCTGTATCTCATCCTTTGTCAACTGAAGATTCTCAACCTTTGTATAGCTCTCAACATAAGTGCCTGCCTGTTCAAGGGCAGTCCTCTTTGCCTGAAGCAATGCCCTGCTCTCTGCAACAGACGGAGTCTCCCCATCCCCCATGTTGTAAGTGCCTTCTGAAATAATTTCTTTGGTTTCTGCCAGACTGATAGAAGGGAAAAATAAAAGAATGATAATAATGCTTGTCAAAAATAGAGATTGCTTCGGCTTTGCCTCGCAATGACAGACACGGCTAATAACTGCAAGTATATGTCTCATATCGCACCTCCTTAAAGAGTTTTTTGACATGTGAGTATATCTTACGATAAATAGGAAAAACTACATAGCTATTAAAGGATATTTTTGAGGATTTTTAATTGAATCTAATTCCAAATCAACATCAATATCTGGCCAGTATAAGTGATTATAATGGAGCCTCTTAACATTTAAAATACTTTTAACAGGCTTATCCAAAAACATTGGAAAGTCCTTGTAGCGTAAGAAATATTCCTCACGACTTACAAGAATCCAGATACCGAAAGGTGTTATATTTTCAACGCTTACTGACAAAATGTCTTTTCCATGCCTTAACAATTTCATTATTTTTCTCCTCTATAACTTTTTGTATTTCCTTTAATTCAGAAATCTTAAGCCCATAATTTTCAGCCAATGTAACTATCGGTTCTAACCAGAATTTAACCTCTCCATCAGGAGACTGAATATGAACATGCATTCTATTCTCCTCACGAGAGTTAAAATAGAAACGATATTTTCCGTAAAGAAAAACTGTAGGGCTCATGAGTTTTTATACCAGATTACCACCTAATGATTGCTTCTTTAACAGCGGATACCCCATCTCTTCACGCATTTTAAGATACCCTTCTGCACACTTACGGGCGAGGTTTCGGACACGGGCGATATAGCCTGTCCTCTCAGTTACACTTATTGCACCCCTTGCATCAAGCATATTGAATGTATGGGAGCATTTGAGACAGAAATCGTAGGCAGGCAGAACAAGTTTATTTTCAATAAGCCTTTTGCACTCAGATTCATACATCTCAAATAGCTTAAAAAACATCCCGACATCAGCAATTTCAAAATTGTATTTTGAAAACTCCACCTCATCCCTGTGATGAACCTCTCTATATTTGACACCATTATTCCATACCAAATCATAGACATTGTCCACATTCTGGAGATACATTGCGATTCGCTCTAACCCATAAGTCAATTCTACTGAGATTGGCTTTAAATCTATGCCTCCAGCCTGCTGAAAATATGTAAACTGTGTTATCTCCATACCGTCAAGCCAGACCTCCCACCCAAGCCCCCATGCCCCGAGTGTCGGCGATTCCCAGTCATCCTCTACAAAACGAATATCATGCTCTTTGGGATTAATTCCAATGGCAGAGAGGCTTTTTAAATATATGTTTTGTATATCTTCCGGAGAAGGCTTCATTATCACCTGATACTGGTAATAATGCTGAAGCCTGTTCGGATTATCCCCATATCTCCCGTCTGTAGGCCTTCTGGACGGCTCTACATAGGAGGCATTCCACGGCTCTGGTCCCAATACCCTTAAGAATGTGGCAGGATGAAATGTCCCCGCCCCTACTTCCGTATCATAGGGCTGCATTATTAGACAACCCTGATTCGCCCAGTATTTTTCCAATGTCAGGATTAGTTCTTGAAAGGTCATAAAGGGAGTCTACACTAATGGAAATCAGGCTGTCAATAGTTGTAAAATTATTTGACTAAAAACAATTTTGATATATAATTCCATTAGAACAAAAACATGCCACAAAGGCACCAAGACACGAAGATTAAGAAATTATTTTTATTCTTTGTGCCTTTGTGTCTTGGTGGCTAAAAATTTTATGATTTCCTGTTGAATTTATGATTTCTGAAGAGTTAAAAAAGATTATTAAAGAAGGCAATGATTTTCTGGTGTCATCACATATAAATCCCGATGGTGACGCAATAGGCGGGATACTATCAATCGGGTGGCTTTTAAATAAACTGCGTAAAAAATTTATAATTGTTGTTGATAGCACACCTTCAGAAAAATTCAAATATCTCACTGATTTTAAAAAGATAGTTAGTTATTCAGAGACTCTTAAAATAGATTTCACAATTAAAAATCTGCTTACTGTTGATGTCCCGAATTTAGAACGGCTTGAGAAGGTAAATAAACTCCTCCCAAAGGGTATAAAGGTTGTTAATATTGACCACCATGAGAGTAATTCCAATTTTGGAGATATTAATTTTATAGATTTAAGGGCATGTTCATGCACAGAGATGGTCTATGAATTAATAAATTCTTTTGGCATGTCATTGGATAAAGATGTGGCTGAGTATATATATACAGGTTTAGTTATTGATACAGGCAGATTCAGATTCTCCAGTACAACTCCAAGGGCATTTGAGGTTGCTGCGAAATTATCGGAGGCAGGTGCGAGGATTTCTTTTATTGCCGAATGGTTATATCATACAAATTCAATGGAGACACTAAAGGGGCTGGGCGTATTATTAGACTCCTTAGATATGAACATGAATGGCAGGATAGCATTTGTCCATTTTGATAATGAATATCTAAAAAGCGAGGAAGGTTCTAAGATGGATACTGAAGGATTTGTCAATTACCCGCTCTCCATTGAAAATGTGGAGGTTGCCGCATTTTTACAAGAAACCGAGAAAGGCAGGGTTAAAGTATCATTAAGGTCAAAGAACAATAATATAAATGTTAATAATATCGCCGCTATCTTCGGAGGCGGAGGACATGCAAAGGCATCAGGATGCAGGATTAAGGGAACAATTGCAGATGCAAAAAAGCTTCTACTGCAGGAGATAAGAAAAAAATTAACATAACAACTAACAACTGACAACCAACAACTTATTAATTTAAGTGGTAAATCGTTAGTCATTAGTTGTTAGTTATATATTTATGCATTCTCTCGGACAATATCTAAAAAAAGAAAGAGAGCTAAGAGGAGTAACTATTGAGGAGATTGCCAATATCACCCGTATCAGCACCCGGTTTATTAATGCCTTAGAAAATGATGATTTTAAAAACCTTCCTTCAGAAGTTTTTATAAAAGGCTTTTTAAGGGCATATACAAAATGTGTCGGGATTGACCCAAACGAGGTTATCTCTATATATGACAACATAAGAAAGGTAAATGAAAAACCTGAAACAAAGAAAGATATAAACCCGCCGCTTAAATTTAACAACACATCTATAATTGCATTAACTTCTATAATAGCCTTAATACTAATAATCTTAGGCGGTAGTATCTTCTACTATAAAAATGGTTCAAAAAATATTGCCAAAACTACCACAAGTGAATTACCAGAATTAAAAGCAGCTATTGAGGAACAACCAAAAGAAAATACTGAGGTAAAAGAGGAATTGCCTTTAGTTCAAACCGAGAGGGCAATAGATGAAATTGAGCAAAAACCTGTCACAGAAAAGCCTGAGGATAATAAGGTTAAAACAGCCCCGGTAACAGTTACCGAAAACATTGCAAAGGCTGATGTCCCTCCCGAGAAAAAACAGGAACCTCTAAAATTGACAATAACTGCATTGGAAATAGTATGGTTCAGTATAGTGATTGACGATTCTGAGACTAAAGAGGCAATATTACAACCAAGCGAAAAAATGATTTTTAAGGCAAAAGAAAAATTCTCTCTAACTACAGGAAATATCACAGGAACAGATGTAATGCTTGACGGGATAAAAATATCCCTCCCGAAAACGAGAAGCAATGTCTTAAAAAATTACACTCTGACAAGAGGACAATGATTAAAAATGCCCAAACTGAAAGGGTAAAGAAGGCAGCAAACTTTATAAAAAAACAGACAGATGTAAGACCTATTATTGGGATAATTCTTGGTTCGGGATTGGGAAATTTTGCAGAGAATATTGAGAATAAGAGAACAATTCCGTATAGCAAAATACCTTATTTCGTTAATACAACTGTAAAAGGGCATACTGGAAGACTTGTAATTGGCAAGATAAGCAATTTACCTATAGCAGTAATGCAAGGCAGGTTTCACTACTATGAAGGACACTCAATGGGTGTCGTAACATTTCCAGTAAGGGTTCTTAAACAACTGGGGATTAAATGCCTGTTTGTAACCAATGCAGCAGGAGGTATAAATCCGAAGTTTAAGACAGGCGACTTCATGATTATAAAAGACCATATAAATTTAATGGGGACAAATCCGCTGCTAAATCAAGCCCAGAATGGATTTATTGATTCAGAATTTGAACCCTTTATAAATATGACAGATGCCTATGATAAACAGTATATCTCGTTAGGAGAAAAAACTGCATCAAAATCAGGAATTAGGGCAAAAACAGGTGTTCTTGCTGCAATACAAGGACCTATCTATGAGACACCTGCGGAAATTAAGATGTTAAGACGGTTGGGTGCTGATGCAGTATGTATGTCCGCTATTCCAGAGGTAATTATGGCAAGGGCTCTCAATTTAAAAGTATTTGGAATATCCCTGATTACAAATAAGGCAGGCGTTCATCTCTGTCATGAAAATGTTGTAAAAGAATCAGAAAAAAATATAGAGAGACTCGGCAGGCTCTTAACAGGAATGATAGAAAGAATCAAAAAGAGGGGGAGTATATATTGACAAATATTCTCGGAATAATCGGTTATCCCATCGGGCATACATTCTCGCCATTAATGCACAATACGGCAATAAAACATCTTGGGCTTGATTATATCTATCTGCCATTTGAGGTGAAAAAGGAAAACATGGCCCTTGCCATAGGAGGGCTAAAAGGGCTTGGGATAAATGGAATAAATGTAACAATACCACATAAAGAATCAGTGATTTCTTATTTGGATAATCTGGATGATAATGCCAGGTTTATTGGTGCTGTTAATACCATTAAACTTGAAGATGGCAGGCTCAAGGGATATAATACGGACGGCTTAGGATTTTTAAAGTCCCTCAAAATAGACGCACAGGAAAATGCTAAGGGAAAAAATATAATAATCTTGGGTGCTGGCGGTGCTGCAAGGGCTATTGCAATTCAAATGGCTCTTGAAGAGGCAAATAGTATAATAATAGCCAACAGAACTGGGGAAAGAGGGGAGGAATTGGCAGTACATATAAATGCAAAATGCAAAATGCAAAATGTAAAATGCAAAGTTAAGGCAATATCATTAAGGGATAACTCATTAGTTGAATATTTTAAAAAGGCAGATATAATTATTAATACTACATCAGTCGGAATGATAGATAGCAACACTCCCTTATTTCCGTATAATTACATATCAGATAGGCATCTGGTATGTGATATAGTATACAAGCCTATTGAAACAAAACTTTTAAAAGAGGCTTCAGTAAGGGGAGCAAGATTTTTAAATGGACTCGGGATGCTGATTTATCAGGGGAGCCTCTCTTTTAAAATATGGACAGGACATGAAATGCCTGTTGAGATTGTGAAAAAGGTATTGATGGAGGAGCTAACAAAAACTTAATTAGCCACAGACTAACGCAGACTTTTTAAACTGTTTAAACTCTTTGAACCGTTTTCAATGAGTGGGAGGTTATTATGGCAAAGATTGATGCATTTTTTAAACTCATGGCTGAACAGGGTGCGTCTGATTTGCACCTTGTATCCGGACAACAGCCGATATTGAGAATTCATGGCGAGATGGAGAGGGTTAAGTATAAGGCTCTTGATAATGATGAGCTTAAGGCAATGCTCTATGAAATCGCCCCTGAGGAGAAGATAAAAAGATTCGAGGAAACAGGGGATATAGACTTTGGCTATGAGATACCAGGACTGGCAAGATACAGGGCAAACTTCTTTCAGCAGAAATACGGTGTGGCTGCGGTTTTCAGACAGATACCCAGCGATGTTCTTACGGCCGAACAGTTAGGACTTCCACCTGTTGTTAAAAAATTTGCTATGCTTCACAAGGGTATGGTATTAGTTACCGGTCCCACAGGCAGTGGTAAATCTACTACACTGGCGGCTATGATGGACTTTGCAAATAAGAATAGAAAAGACCATATAATCACTGTAGAAGACCCAATAGAATTTGTTCATAAGAGTCAGGGGTGTATTGTAAACCACAGAGAAATAGGCTTGCACACAAAGTCTTTTGCCTCTGCATTAAGGGGGGCATTGAGAGAAGACCCTGACATAGTCCTTGTAGGTGAAATGAGGGATTTAGAGACTATAGAACTGGCATTGACTGCCGCATCAACTGGGCATCTTGTATTCGGCACACTCCATACGCAGAGTGCCGCAAAGACTGTGGACAGGGTCATAGATGTCTTCCCCTCAAGTCAGCAGGCACAGATAAGGACAACTCTATCTGAGTCGCTAAAAGGTGTTGTTGCACAGAATCTCTTTAAAAGGGTTGACAAAAAGGGGAGATGTGCGGCATTGGAGATTTTGGTTGTTACACCTGCAGTTGGAAATCTGATAAGGGAGGAAAAAACATTCCAGATTCCGTCAGCCATTCAGACAGGAAAAAAATATGGAATGCAATCGCTGGATGATGCTATACTTGATTTATTAAATAAGGGATGGATTGGGGCAGAGGATGCCTATGACAAATGTATAGAGAAACAGAGATTCGCCCAGTTCCTGAAAAAACCACCAGAGGACTTCTAATAGTTTATAAGTTGATGGGTTGGTGAGTTGAATTCATTAACTCATAAATTCATGTTACTCATCAACTTTGAGTGGAGGTATTTATGAGAAAGCCTGAGATTGATTATATATTGACCACAATGCTTGAAACACATGGTAATGTGTCTGACTTAAATATTACAGTGGATAAGCCACTTCAGGTAGAATCATCAGGACAATTAACAGCAGTTCCAGTTCAACCCCCTTTAGAAAAGCTCACCCCGTTTCAGACTGAAATATTTGCATTGAATCTGATAAATCAAGACAGGAGACTAAGCGAAATCCTTATCAGAGAAGGTTCATGCGACTCGTCCTATTATTTAACTGGTAAGGCAAGATTCAGGGTCAATATATTTTCACAGAGAGGCTTCTACTCTATAGTTATGAGGAAGCTCGAAACCCGCATCCCGACTATTGAGGATTTAAAACTGCCTCCGGCATTTCAAAAGATGGCAGAGGAGAAAAATGGCATCATCCTTGTGACAGGTGCTACAGGGAGCGGTAAATCAACATCTCTTGCAGCACTCCTTGATAAGGTGAACAATTCAAAATCTATCCATGTAGTAACATTGGAGGACCCTGTGGAATTTGTCCATCCCCATAAGAAGGCGACATTCAACCAGAGGGAGCTGGGGAACGATTTTGATGCATTTGCAACAGGTCTTAGGGCGGCACTGAGACAGGCACCAAAGGTTATACTCGTTGGTGAGATGAGGGATAGGGAGACAGTAGAAATAGGGCTCTCCGCTGCCGAGACAGGGCACCTTGTCATGAGCACACTCCATACAGTGGATGCAGGACAAACCATAAACAGGATAATAGGCATGTTTGATAAGGACGAGGAAAACCAGTTAAGGATAAGATTGGCTGATACAGTGAGGTGGATAGTATGTCAGAGGCTGCTTCCAAAGGTTGGCGGTGGAAGGGTGGCGGCGCTTGAAGTAATGGGGACAAATTTAAGAATAAAGGATACAATACTCAATGGAGAATCAGAGGGGAAGACCTACTATGAGATAATAGACGCCGGAGAGGCATTCGGCATGATGACATTTGACAAGTGTATATTAAATCTTTATAAAGATGGACTAATTACTGAGGAAACAGCTATGGCTTATGCCTCAAGAAAGGCTATTGTGGGAAGGGGTATAGACCAGATAAAGGCATCAAAAGGTGAAAAGACAACCTCAATTGAAGGACTATCTATAGATGAAGAGTACGCCAAGGAGAGTGAGTCTGCGAAACTCAGGGGGAAAAAGAAATAAAACACTGGAACACGAATCACACGAATATACGAATGGCACGAATAGATACAAAAATAAAGAAAAAATCTTGCCTTTAACTTCTTGTTTATTATATTCGTGTAATTAGTCTATTCGTGAAATTCGTGGTTAAATTCAGAGGAGAATACTATGGAAATAACATGCAATTCATGCGGAAAGAAAATAAATATACCTGACGAAAAGGTGCCACAGGGAAAGGCTTTCAACGTTGCATGCCCCCAGTGTAAAAATAAGATAAGCGTAGAACCTGCCGGTGCATCAGGTGAAATACCATCAGTGGAAACGGCTGTCCCCTCCCCTTCTGCCCAGATTCAACCTCCTGAAGACGAGGTTTTCACAGAAGAGGGGCAAAAGACTGCCCTCATATGCGATGATAAAAATAAAGATGCCATTAAATCCGTCCTGAATGAATTGAATTATAAAATCAGCATGGCCACATCCTCAGAAGATGCGGTAAATAGAATAAAATTTACACTGTATGACATTATATTGCTCAATGAGGAATTTGATAATGGCACCCCTGAAAATAATGCAGTATTAAAACATATACAGCCAATGCCTATGACCACAAGAAGAAAATTTTTCTTTGCCATGCTCGGGAAAAATTTTAGAACCTTTGACAATATGATGGCATTTGTAAAGAGTGTAAATTTAGTTATTAATACAAAAGACCTTTCAAATTTAAAAAATATAATAAAGAAATCTGTATCAGATAATGATAAATTTTATAAGGTATTTAAAGAATCTCTGAGGGATGCAGGAAAGGTATAATGAAGTTGCAAGTTTCAGGTTGCAAGTTACAAGTATCTACTTGAATCTTGCAACTTGCATCTTGAAACTTGTAATTTATGTGGGGGTTTATGATTACGACATCTATTGTAGAAAGGTTTGCTGACGGACAGGCAATAGTTACAGAGGGTATTATAAGCACAAAGGCATATATAATTCTATCTGGTCAGGTCAAGGTATCCAAAAAAGTTGGTGAAAAGAGTGTATCAATCGGAATCCTTAAAGAGGGTGATGTCTTTGGAGAGATGGGATTATTCAGCAATTCTCCGAGGACAGCCAGTGTAATAGCTATAGGTGATGTTAATGTGGGAATAATTGATAAAAAATATTTCAATGAGCTATTAAACAAAACACCTGCAGAACTAAAACTTGTAGTCAATGCCCTTGTAGAGCGTCTTAGAGCAACTACAGAAAAGCTTGCAAAGGTGGCAATTCACTTTGAAAAGGTCAGGAGAACCATGGATGCTTTGTCAGTTAAAACTGCAGAGGAAGAGGAGAAGAGGTAGAGTCAGAGTGTCAGAGTGTCAGAGTATCAAAGTTTAATTTAAAGATTGAAGCTTTGACTCTTTGATACTTTGACACTATGATACTGAATTTGTATGCAAACATTTGTATATAAAGTTAAGACGAAGGCAGGAGAACAAACCGGAGAGGTAGAGGCTGAAAGTAAAGAGGCGGCTGAGGCTATCTTCAAAAAACAAAAAATCCAGGTTTTATCATTAAAGAAAAAACCCAAAGAATTAAGCCTTGGCGGAGGCGGTCCTACAGAGAAAGATGTCGTTGTATTTACACGTCAGTTTGCAACAATGATTGAGGCAGGACTGCCGCTTGTTCAATGTCTCAGCATCCTTTCTTCCCAGACAGAGAATAAAAAATTTGCCAAGACAATAGCTGATGTAAAATCGCGGGTTGAAAAGGGTGATACCTTCGCCGATGCCCTTAGAAAACACCCTAAAATATTTGATAACCTTTATTCTAATATGGTAGAGGCCGGTGAAGTTGGAGGAATACTTGATACAATCCTGAAAAGGCTTGCTGCCTACAATGAAAAAGCACTTGCACTTAAAGGAAAGGTTAAGTCCGCAATGGTTTATCCTGCTGCTATCGTATCAATTGCTGTTATTGTTATTGTATTCCTTATGATATTTGTTATACCATCTTTTGCCACAATGTTTGAAGGTGCCGGCGCCGCCCTGCCCCTTCCGACCCAGATAGTATTAAATCTCAGCTCGTATACAAAAAAATATATCGTCTATGTAATACCGCTTGCAATTGTAGGCAGCTTCCTGTTTAAAAGGTTTTATGCAACTGAAAAGGGACAAGTGGTAGTTGACGGATTTATGCTAAAGGTTCCTGTATTCGGCTCGCTTATTCAGAAGGTAGCTGTCGCAAAATTCACAAGAACGATGGGAACACTCCTTGCCAGCGGCGTCCCGATTATACAGGGTTTGGATATCACTGCAAAGACGGCAGGCAATAAAATTATTGAAGGGGCAGTTCTCTCTATCATTGAAGAGATAAAACAGGGTAAGACCATTGCTGAACCTCTGGAAAAAAAGAAGATATTTCCTAATATGGTAGTTCAGATGATCAGTGTTGGTGAGTCAGCAGGTGCATTGGATTCAATGTTAAATAAAATTGCAGATTTTTATGATGAAGAAGTGGATACTGCAGTAGATGGCCTCACAGCCCTTTTAGAGCCTGCATTAATGGCATTTCTCGGCGTTACAGTCGGATTTATTGTCGTTGCCATGTATCTTCCAATATTTAAACTTGCAAGTATCGCCGGCGGCGGTTAAAAGCAATGAGCGACGAGCAATGAGTAAGTAACGACTCTTATCGCTCATTGCTCATTGCCCATTACTCATTGCTTATATGCATAAAGAACTCCTCTTTAAAATAAAATCCCTGATGGTTCTCAGGGTAGTTGTCATCTCAGTATTCCTTGGCACTATCGTAATCTTTCAAATAAGGTCAGGACAGCTTCCATTTATTCTGCCTGTTACAATCCTCATTGCAACTACATATCTCCTGACTATTATATATTCAATTCTCCTCAAGCTGATAAAAAATCTGAAGTTTCTATGTTACATGCAGCTCATAGGTGATTTATTAGTAGAAAGTGGTGTTATATATATAAGCGGCGGAATTGAAAGTCCGTTTCCATTTCTATATATCCTTTCCATTATAGCCTCCAGCATCATATTATATAGAAAGGGAGGCTACATAATTGCATCCTTATCAAGCATATTATACGGCACCCTTGTAAATTTAGAGTTTTACAATATATTGCATCCCCTGACATTTTACAGCAGTAGTGCAATTCAGCCTGTCGGCGAGGCTGTCTTTTATACTGTATTTCTAAATATATCCGCCTTCTATTTAGTGGCATTTCTGAGCGGCTATCTTTCAGAAAAATTAAAAAAAACAGGTGAAGAGTTAGAAGAGAAGAGTGAAGATTTATTACAGCTAAAGACGTTCCACGAAAGCGTGGTAAAAAATATGGGGAGTGGTCTAATGACAGCTGACCTGAATGGAAGGATAGTCTCATTCAATCTGGCTGCTGAAGGGATAACAGGGTATAAATTTGACGATGTAAGGGGCAGATACTACTCTGAGTTCTTCAATATCCCCCTTCTTAAAGGCGATTTTAACAGCCTGACAGACAACCCTGTCCGTATGGAGGATATATTCATTAGAAAAGATGGAATAAATATCCACATAGGTATGAATATATCGCCTCTTAAAGATGATAAAAATAATATAAGGGGCATAATAGGCGTATTTCAGGACCTGACAACTATAAAGGAGATGAAGGAAAAGGTAATAAAGAGTGAAAAATTAGCTGCAATAGGAAGGATAGCAGCAGGCATAGCACACGAGATAAGGAATCCACTTGCATCCATAAGCGGCTCAATTCAGGTATTAAAGGATGAGCTTTCTTTGAATGACCCAAATATAAAACTCATGGACATTATTCTAAGGGAGACTGAGAGGCTTAACTCTACAATAACCCAATTTCTGATCTATGCATCACCTTATAAAAAGAACCAGCAGACTTGTAACATAAAAGAACTTATAGCAGAAACAATAACACTTTTGAAAAACAGCAAGGAATATCCTTCTAATCTAAATATTGATACATCTTTTGAAAATAATGGGATTACAATTAATGCAGACTCAAAGCAGATAAAACAGGTTATCTGGAATCTCTGCCTCAATTCCATTCAGGCAATGAATAAAGGCGGTAGAATGATAATATCTGTCAATAAAATAAATGGTGATTCATCTTATTACAAGCCTAATGCTGAAACAGTAGAAATTGTTATTAATGATACAGGGGCAGGCATATCAGAAACCGATTTGCATAAGATTTTTGACCCATTTTTTACCACGAAAGAAGAAGGAACTGGTTTAGGACTCTCTACAGTTCAAAAGATAATAGAAGGACATAACGGGAGTATTAATATAGAAAGCAAAGAGGGATACGGAACAACAGTTAAAATAACCCTGCCAATGTAGTTGTAAGATTCAAGATGCAAGTTTCAAGTTTTTTTACTTGCAACTTACATCTTGCAGCTTGCATCTTAACTTATGGATTCATCAACCTTAATAAAATTCATGTTAAATCCAGATACCTACCCTTTCAAGCCTGAAAAGGTAGATATGCTCCAGACCCATATCTCCTATCTTTTTATTGCAGGTGAATATGTGTATAAGGTGAAGAAACCTGTAAATTTTGGCTTTCTTGATTATTCTACACTTGAAAAGAGAAAATTTTATTGCGGGCAGGAGATAAAACTAAACAGCCGTCTGTCACCTGAAATATATCTGGGAGTCTCTGAGATTGTCTCAGACAAATCTATTCTTTCCTTGGATGGAAAGGGGGAGATAGAAGAATATACAATCAAGATGAGGCGTCTCCCTCCTGATATGATGATGGATAGAATGATATTTGATAAGAGAATTGATAGGGCTATAATTAAAAAGATAGCCAATAAAATTGCCCGATTTCATCAATCTGCAGATGTCAGCCGTAATATATCTAAGTTTGGAGATATTGAAATTATACTTAAAAATATAAATGAAAACTTTCTACAGACAGATAAATTTATCGGAATCAGCCTGACACAAGATGAGTATAATCTCATAAAGGATTTCTCATATAAATTTATTGATAATAATAAGCCTCTTTTAAAAAAAAGAGTTTCTGAAAATAAAATAAAGGACTGTCATGGCGATTTAAGGACAGAGCATATCTGCATCTCTGACAAAATATATATATTTGACTGTATTGAATTTAATGACAGGTTCAGGTATGATGATATAGCATCAGAGGTGGCATTCCTTGCCATGGACCTTGATTTTCTCGGTGAAGAGAATCTCTCAAAATATTTTGTGGATTCATATATAGAAATTTCAGGGGATACAGATATATATAAAATCATAAATTTTTATAAATGCTACAGGGCTTATGTAAGGGGAAAGGTTGAGAGCTTCCAGCTTAATGACCCCAATATTCAGCCAAAAGAAAAGGAGAAGAGCCTTAATTCAGCCAGAGGACATTTTAAATTAGCATACTCCTATGCCAGAACACAAAAGAATTAGCCACAGACTTACACAGACTTTTTAAACCGTTTAAGCCGTTTAACCTGTTTAAACCTTTTTCAATGAGTCAGTGAAAATCTGTGGCTAAATATTTTATAATTTCCTTATATGAAGGACAAACCGATTCTCATCATCTTTGCCGGGCTTATAGGAACTGGAAAAAGCACTCTATCAGAAATCCTCTCAAAAAAATTGGATATACCTATTATATCTTCTGATATAGTGAGAAAAGAACTCTCTGGCATCTCTCCTACAGAACACAAATATAAAGACTTTGAAAAGGGAATATACTCAAAAGAGTGGACGGACAAAACTTATAAAGAGATATTTAAAAAGGCAGAAGAGTTTTTAATGAAAGACTCATCGGTAATCATTGACGCCTCTTTCAAAAAAAAGAGCCAAAGAAAATTGATTTTAGATTTAGCAGTAGAAATGGGGATAAGATATTTTACTATAGAAACAATCTGTAAAGATGAAGAAATAAAAAAAAGATTAACCAACCGCTTAAAAAATGAAAAAACAATCCCGTTTAAAGGCATAACGGGACAAGCTTCCGATGGGAGATTGGAAATATATGATAAACAAAAAATAGACTTTGATGTCATGGATGACCCTGAACTTGTTTCAGGGGATAGGGATTCTCACATAATTGTTGACACCACCGAACCTGTTGATGTATGTATAGAAAAAATACTTGAGAGGTTAATACATGATTAAAAAAATCGGCGTTATTGCTAAAACACAGCATAGCAAGGCAGGAGAGGCATTAAGAGCCCTTATTAAATGGCTCAAAGACAGGGATATTGAGATTTATCTGGATAAGGAGACAGGAGGAATCATAGGCGAAAAATCTCAATATAAAAAGGCTGATATACCATCTGTGGCTGAACTTATAATTGTCCTTGGCGGTGACGGCACTCTTCTTTCTGTTGCCAGGCTTATAGAAGAAAATAATGTACCTATATTAGGTGTAAATTTAGGTGTCCTTGGATTCCTAACCGAGATTACAATTGGAGAACTCTACCCTGCACTGGAAAAAATTATTTCTGGGGATTTTACAGTAGAAGACAGGATAATGCTTAATGCCTGTATATATAGGGAAGGCAAGATAGCCGCAAATTACTGCGCCTTTAATGATGTGGTAATAAATAGAGGCGCTATTGCAAGGATTGTAGATTTAGAGATAAAGATAAACGGCTTATATGTTACAACCTACAGGTCTGACGGGCTTATCATCTCTACACCAACAGGCTCTACTGCATATTCACTGGCTGCAGGAGGACCTATAGTCTATCCTACAATGAATGCCCTCATACTATCCCCTATCTGCCCGCATACCCTTACAAACAGGCCAATTGTTATACCTGATGATGTAAAGATTGAGATAAATCTTGTAACACCAAATGAGGATGTGCTGGCAACTATGGACGGGCAGGTAGGATACTCCCTTAATTACCGTGATACAATTGAGATAAAGAAGGCAAAAAACACAATAAAACTGATTCAGGCACCGGGAAAAAACTACTATGATGTTCTTAGAAAAAAATTAAAGTGGGGGGAGAGACTTTAATAAGACCCATCCACAGAATAGGTGCCTCGCACAGCAAGGACAAGGCTCACTAATGTGGAGCGGCTTGTTAGTCACCGACTATTTCATTCAATCCTTCAATTACTTGGACCAATTCTTCTGCTGATATTCTCCCTATTTTGGCACCAAGACGTTCTGTAGAAAGTGTTCTGATTTGGCTGATTTTAACCCATGATTTCTTAGGAAGTTTGGTAGACGAAAGTTCAAGCGTAAGAGGGAAACCTGCTTTTTGCGGCTGACTGGTTAACGCCGCTGCTATAACTGTTCCAGAATACTCATTGAATACATCTTGGCTGATTACAAGCACCGGCCGTTGTCCAGCTTGCTCCCTTCCACGTACTGGATTCAGGTCGGCCCATAAAATGTCGCCTCTCAGTATTTGGGCCATTCTTTTGCCTCAACGGACATTCCTTCCTCTGCCATATTTCGTTCAAAGGCTCGGTCCATCTTTTTACACTCCCGCGCCAGACTGCTATATTCCAACCGTGCAAGTTTTTCACTAACTGCTTCTTGAATTGCACGGCTACGGTTTTCAAATAAATGATTTTTTACCAGTCGGTCTAAATGTTTAACAACATCCTCATCCATAGTGATAGCCACTTTTACTGTGCTCATTTAGCTCACCCTCCTGGTATTACTATTTATCATACCAATATATTTTGTCAAGTTGTTTTTATACCCTGTCGTCTATAGGGGCGCGGCGGTTTTATGCAGCGTCCCTCTTGAGCGACTTGTTATGTGGCTAATCGCCTTTGCTATTTGAACCTTGACTCGTTGATTGTTCTTCTAAGTCCCTTTTCTTTCCAATTCTGTAAGCGTCAACCACACCAAGAACCCAGCAAACAATTATCAGTAACAAGATGGAATTGAATACTATATTGTCGGACTTCGTGGATGATTGAGTGGCAGCGTTTAAAATAGCATCCACATTGATTGTGCCACCCGCCAACTCAATCTGTTTGAGTATGGAAAAAGCTTGTTGCACTGCTTTCGCCACGACGATAAAAAGGCAGGCCAAAACGATAAGCATAAGGACAACACCTCGTCTATAGCGTTTTAGAACGACCTGACCAATGCCAGGGAATACCAATCCCGATAGAAGTGCTGCTTTTAGCGAGTTGCTCATGATAGCCAGTCTCCAGTTATTGTAGACACATAACATAAAGCTAAGGGGTGCGGCGGTCTTTTGCCTCATCCCTCTTCAGCGCCTTGTTATGGCCAGTCCTTATATTCGTCCAATCCTATTATCGCCCTACACAACTGCCGACAGACCTCTTTTTCTCCAATCTCATCCCAATTTAGGGCTTTAATGTTCAGAAGGCTTGGGCTGTATTCATAAACATCGTGCCTTGTTATGCCATGCCAGATAGGAAGTACAAGTCGCTTTTGTTCCAGAATCTCCCGGGTAAATATTGAATCAAACTCCCTCTTTGTCCAACCGTTGTTTGACAAGAAATGTGAGCTTAAGACCAATACGCATTTCTTGCATTCTTTCAGCCCCTTTTCAATGCTCTCGCGCAAGTTAGCACCGACTTTAAGCGAAAACTCATCATACCATACTGGGCACCGCATATTTTGAAGGTTAACTGCTATTGGCCTTGCAATATCTTCTTTGTCTCGATAATCATGGCATATAAAAGCAAGGGGGGCTTCAAGACTTGTTCTCATTTGAACGTATTCCCGACTAAGAAATATCAGTTTATGTCCCAGAGATTCTCCTTCGCTCAACAATTTTGTAGTATCGGAACCACTAAGCTCGGTTTCGGAATAGATAAAGATTCTTCTTGTGAGGCTGATCTCCCGGGTTGATCGCCAAGCAGGGTCTCCAAACACACGATATCTAATTTCAAAATCTGGTTTGGTGTCAAATTGGAGCTCAAAGCGGTAAGGATTCGCTGGTGGCAGTGTTATTTTATCGGTCAAATACATTGGCGTACGGCCATAGTCAAGCATTCTCAAAAAGCTAACAAAGTAATCATACGTTCTTTCGGTCCCATGAATGTAGCATAGTAGGAATGCTGAATATTGCATGAGATCATAGAGTAGCAGTCCCCGGATATCTTCATCTTCGTGCTTGAATGTGCCGTGTACCCGCAAAGTATTGCTGAAGTCGGTTTCGAAATATTGACCCAAGGTTGCCATATCCATACTCCCTTATTGGGCATTATAGATTAATGCACAATGCGGCGCTGAGCAGTGCCCGAAGGGCATCTGTTTCAAACTCATGGTTCTCCCCGGAGCGAAGGGGAGAACAAGTTATTATATAGTTTCTGTTTTTTACCAAATCCAAACCTGAAAGTCAATGCAAAACAATAATTATAAGTGGTTTAAGGAAAATTTTTGCAGTATACTTATCATTATCCTTCGAGAGGCTCAGGATACATGGGTAAGGTAATATGTTAAAAGAATTGCGTATTAAAAACTATGCCATTATAGATGAACTAAATATAGATTTTAAGAGCGGGCTTAACATATTGACAGGAGAGACAGGTGCAGGAAAATCTATTATAATTGAATCCCTCGGACTGATACTCGGCGAAAGGGCATCTGATGAATCTATCAGGAGCGGAGAGGATTCAGCTTCAGTTGAGGCAGTTTTTGATATATCACAGATAAAAAAGATAAGAGAATTCCTTGCCAAATCAGGGATTGAAACAGAGGATGATGAAATAATAATAAAAAGACAGATTTCCCGTTCAGGAAAGAACAGGAGCTATATAAATGGAAGTGCAATAAATCTTTCCAGCTTAAAAGATATCGGCAATATGTTAGTGGATGTGCATGGGCAGCATGAACATCAGACCCTCCTCTACCCCGAAAACCACTCTACAGTCCTTGACCTATTTGGTAATACCATGCCCTTACGAGAAAAATGTAGGGAGAGCTATTCAAATCTCCAGAATCTTCAAATGGAGATGAATGAACTGATAAATAAAGAGAGAGAAAGGGTGCAGAGGATAGACCTTTTGAATTTTCAGAAGGAAGAGATAGATAAGGCTGAACTAAATACAGGTGAAGATGAGGAGATGAAAAGGGAAAAAAACCTCCTCCAGAATGCGGAAAGACTGCACAGATATGCAGCAGAGTCTTATGATATTTTATATTCATCAGAAGGCTCTGTAACTGAAAAGTTAAATACTGTTATTACAGCCATCGGCGAGCTAAACAAGATTGATTCATCAACAGAAAAATTTTTAAATGACGGCAGAGAGGTTCTTTTTCAGATAGAGGATTTGGCGACGAGGATAAGAGACTACACAGATAAAATTGAATTTAATCCAAACCGCTTATCTGAAATAGATGACAGGCTTGCAGAGATAACAGCCTTAAAGAGAAAATATGGTGCGAATATTGAGGAAATTTTAAATTATAGAAAAAAGATTGATGAGGAACTTGAAATCTTATCCAAGAATCAGGAGAGGATGGATGGACTGAGTGCTGAGATAGAAAGGCTTAAAAAAGATTTAGAAATAATTGCAACAGGGCTTGCATCGGAAAGGGAGAAGGCTGCCGATAGATTTGAATCCATGATAGAAAAAGAGCTAAAAGAGCTAAAGATGGAAAAGGTCAGATTCAAGGTAAATTTTTCCTATGAAGACGATGAGAGCAGTTTTATAAAATATAAAGGAAAAACTGTTAAAGTTTTTCCTGAAGGAATAGGCAAAATAGAATTTTTCTTCTCTCCAAATATAGGTGAGGATTTAAAACCCCTTTCAAAAATCACCTCCGGCGGCGAGCTTTCAAGGGTTATGCTGTCAATAAAAAATATATTGACGAATAAAGATTCTATTCCTGTCCTGATTTTTGATGAGGTGGATGCAGGGATAGGCGGAGGGGTAGCGGAGGTGGTTGGGGAAAAATTGAAGAAGGTTTCAAAAAACAGACAGGTATTTTGCATTACGCACCTCCCGCAGATTGCAAGCCGTGCAGACGCACATTTTCAGATAACAAAAAAGACTTTCAGCGGCAGGACTATAACAGTAGTCAAGGAACTATCAGGTGAAGAGAGGGTTGAAGAGATTGCAAGGATGGCTGGTGGAAAGGTAATTACAGATACTGTCAGGAAACATGCAGAGGAAATGATTAGGAAAGGAGGTGAGTAAAAAGTAAGTATCAAAGCTTCAAAGTATCAAAGTGTCAAAGTTAATACTCTGATACTCTGACACTGTGACACTATTTAAGGGGGACTTTATTATGGCAGGAAGATTGTCAGGTAAAAATATTTTAATGGTTATTGCACCAAAGAACTTCAGGGATGAAGAACTGAATCACCCAAAGGAGATATTTGAAAAAGAGGGGGCAAAGGTAATAATTGCATGTAAACAGATAGGAAAATGTTCCGGTATGCTGGGGGCAGCTGCAACACCAAATATTCTGATTAAAGATACAAAGGCTGATGACTATGATGCAGTAATAGTCGTAGGAGGCAATGGCTCGCCTGAACACCTCTGGAATGACACTCAATTGCACAAGGTTGTTCAGGATGCGGATAAGACAGGCAAGATTGTTGCTGCTATATGTTTATCAGGTGCAGTCCTGGCAAAGGCAGGGGTCTTAAAAAACAGGGAGGCAACAGTATATGAGACACCAGAATCTCTAAAAGAATTGCAGAATGGCGGTGCAAAGTTTATGAGAAAAGATGTTGTAATCTCAGGCAAGGTTATTACAGCGAATGGCCCTGAGGCTGCAAAAAGTTTTGGAAAGGCAATAGTGGAGAAGCTAACATAAATTAGCCACAGACTTACACAGACCAAACAAGAGAATTAATAATTCAGGAGTCAGGAGTCAGAATAAAAAGATAAATACTGCTTTAATTCTGAATTCTGGATTCTGACCTCTGCGTTCTGTCTTTTATTTGTCAGTGAAAGTCTGTGGCAAAAATTTTATGAAGATTTTAATAGTAGGTGCGGGTGCGGTTGGCGGTTATTTTGGAGGGATGTTGGCAAAGGCTGGAGAGGATGTAACATTTCTTGCAAGGGGTGAACACCTTAAGGCAATTCAGGAAAAAGGGCTTTATATAAAAAGTATAAATGGTGATTTTAATATAAAAATTAAGGCAGTAGAGAGACCAGATGATAATGAGAAATATGATTTGATAATTATTGCAGTAAAATCTTATGACCTCTCTAATGCCTGTAATAATATAAAAGGCACAGTTAAAAATGATACTGTATTAATGTCACTCCTGAATGGAGTGGATAGTGAGGAGATAATAGGAGGCATTTTCGGAGCCGATAAGGTTATTGGAAGTGTGGCATTCATAGGCTCTCAAATTTTAGAGGCGGGTGTAATATCGCATACTGCTTCTGGCATGATTACAATAGGCGAACTTAATGGCAGCAGAAGCAAGAGATGTGAAGAAATTCTGAATACATTTGAAAGGGCTAAAATTCCAATTAAAATATCAGAAAATATTCAGAAGGATATATGGGCAAAGATGGTCTGGAATGCAGGGTTTAATGCAATCACTGCATTGACAGGCTCATTGGCCTCAGATGTCCTCTCCATTCCTGAATCAAGGAAAATCGTAGAGATGGCGATGAAAGAGACAGTGGAGGTTGCAAATAAAAAGGGAATAAGACTGTCGGATGACCTCGCAGAAAAGACTATCTCTAAGACATTAAAGACAGGAGAGATAAAGACCTCTATGCTTCAGGACAGAGAAAATGGCAAGGCAATGGAAATTGATTCTATAAACGGGGCTATTGTCAGATTGGGGCATGAAATGAATATCCCTGTCCCTGTCAATGAGACACTATACGGGGCAATTAAGATTATCAATAAGCGGCTCAGCAGTTTATAACTATTTTATAGAACCTCTTTTTAACCATCAATAATCATTTCTAATAGATACTAATTTCATGGGCAGAATACTTGGACTTGACATAGGTGATGTAAGAATAGGAATAGCCATAAGTGATGAATTGGAGATTACTGCTCAGGGGCTTCAGACATTTAAGAGGAAATATTTAGAGAAGGATATTGAAGGCATTAAAGATATAATAGAATCAAGTGAAATAAAGAGTGTAATTATCGGGCTCCCTAAAATGCTTGACGGGACTATAGGGGTTCAGGCACAAAAGGTAATTGATTTCACAAATATACTTAAAACTAAGATTAACATACCTGTCATCTTCTGGGATGAAAGGCTGACAACCTCTGAAGTAAATAAAATGCTGATAGATGCGGATGTAAGGAGAAGCAAGAGGAAAGAAGTAGCAGATAAATTGGCAGCCCAACTGATATTGCAGGGGTATCTTGATAGAAAAAGAATACAAGATAACAATGAATAACTGTGAAAACAAACAAAAGTCAGGACTAAAGTCCTCTGCCGCCCTCCTATTGATACTTGCAATTTGCATATTCTCCCTGATTATGGCAATTGTCAGCATCATGTATATAAAAAAGAGTGTAACTACCCCTCTGTCCCGCATTGCCAATCCAAAAATAATAAATATACCTAAAGGCTCTGATTTAAAGAGTGTCTCTTCAATATTAAAAAGGGATGGCATTATTAAAGACACAATGACATTCAATCTGCTTGCAAAATACAAATCTGCAGAGGGGAATCTTAAGGCAGGTGAATACCAATTGAGTCCTGATATGCCCCCTTTACAAATCCTCAATCTGATTTTAGAGGGGAAGGTATATCAATACCCTGTAACAATACCGGAGGGTTACAATATCTTTGAGATTGCATCCCTCCTTAATAAAAAAGGACTCGCAGAGAAGGAAAAATTTGTCCTCTTAGCATTTAACATGGATTTTATAGAATCGTTGGGGATTGAGGCAAATAACTTAGAGGGTTATGTATTCCCCGATACATACTACATACATAAAGGTATGGATGAAAGTGTCATCATAAAAAAGATGGTTGATACATTCAGAAAGAGAGTGCTGCATGAGATAACTGATGAATATAAAAAAACAGGCTTAACCATGCATCAGCTCATCACACTCGCATCACTCATTGAAAAGGAGACAGGCAATGAAGTAGAGAAACCAATCATATCGGCAGTCTTTCATAACAGGTTTAAAAAGAGGATGAGGCTCCAATGCGACCCGACAGTTATCTATGCACTTCTGCTCAAAGGTCTTAAGGAAAAGAAAATCATCTATGACGGAAATATCAGAAAAGAGGATTTATCAATAGACTCGCCATATAATACTTACAGATATGCCGGCTTACCGCCGGGCCCCATTGCAAACCCCGGAAAATCCTCCATCCATGCTGCTATTCACCCCTCTGTATCCAAATATATATACTTTGTATCAAAGAATGATGGAAGCCATCACTTCTCATCAACAATAGAAGAACATAACAGGGCAGTAAGGACATATCAAATGAACAAAAACCTAATTAACCGCAAAGACGCAGAGGTCGCAAAGAAAAGAACAAAGACTTGAACACGAATAACACGAATGGGACAAATTACACGAATTAAGCAAGAGGCAAGATGCAAAAAGCAAGATGCAAGATATAAGATTTTTTGCTTCTTGCTTCTGATTTCTTGCTTCTAATATATTCGTGCTATTCGTGAAATTCGTGTTCCAGAATTTTATAATTTCCTATAATACAGAAAAATGCCATAAAAGGTTAAGTTTTTCCCTCCCTATTCTGTCTTAAACTTAGGATTTACAAAGCATGGCATTTCTGATATAGTTTTTTTATATGATACAAAAGCCTCTGGGTAAGATGCTCGTTGAAGATGGATATATAAATAATTACCAGTTGAGCGAGGCATTAATAAAACAAAGAGCAACACCAGGTTCAAAATTAGGCGATATACTGGTTCAGCTGGGTCATCTTTCAAGCGAATCACTAAATGAGGTATTAAGAAATCAGGCTGAGATTGCCAAAAGGATTGCCTCAAAAAATGAACCATTGAATAAACCAGAAGACCAGGAAAAGGCTCTGGCTATACAAAATAAAGAACTATCTGCCCTGATAAGACTTCTAATTAAAAAAAGGCTGATAGGCATTGATGAGTATTTTAAAGAACTCAAGGAGGAATGATGGAGATAAAACTGGTCTTTGGTGCAATGGTGTTATCGGCTCTTATAGTACTCTTTATCATCTCCAAACTTAACAGGGCAATTAAACTTTTAAATAACAGGGTCAACATACATTCTTCATTAATAAAGGGATTAAAGGATGAGCAGGTGGGAGAAGAAGACCAGGACGAGGTCATAAGAAAAATAATAGAGAAGGATTTTAAAATGGAATGGAAACCGGAAACTGCGGAGTAGTTATTAAAGAGAAAAATACAAAATTTATAGTAGGCCTGATATTTTTAATCATAAGTTTTACGCTGTATTTTTGTATCCCATTAATATTCTTTCTCCCCTATGATATAAAGCTGTTAGGTAGTATTGCCTTCGGTGCTTATATCGTTAGCTGGGGTCTTACGGGGGTTGCTATCATTTTTATGGGAAAGGAAGGATACAATCTTGTAAAGAATAAGGTATTTTCTATTTTCAAGAGGAAGAAATGAAAGCTCATAATTCATGCACAAAATGCGGAAGCCCAGTTCTGTCAAACAAGACTATTGACTGTTATGGAAATACGGTTGTATCTGAAGGATGCTGGAATGGACATTATGAAAAGATGGAGATTGAAGGAATTGAAAGTAATTCCTTAGATAGAAAAATAAAAGAGGCAATCCCATTTGTAGGCTTTTTTTTATTTCAATAATATAGATTAGCCACAGACTTACACAGACTAAACAATAGAATTAAAAATTCAGGATTCTGTCTTTTATTTGTCAGTGAAAGTCTGTGGCAATTTTTTTATGTTTTTCTTCCTCAGTAATAAAATAGAAATCCTCCCCATAATCCACGGAAGCGGGGATTTTGCAAGGGTTGCAAGACAAAAGATTTTAAGCTCCAATTTTGACTGTCTCGCAGTATCCATCCCGCCCTCTTTTAAAAATTCAGTAGAGTCAGGCATAAGACTACTTCCATCAATAACCATTGCTGCACTTGAGGAAGAGACAGCGGTTCAACAAGCTCACCATGAGGAAATGGATGTATTCAGTTTTGTCCCTATAGACCCATGTCAGGGAATTATTGCAGCCCTGAGAGTTGCCATTGAAGAAGGAATAAGCAGGGCATACATTGACAGGGAGGTATCAAGTTTTGAAACTCAGAGGGGCTATTTTCCCGACCCATACGCATTAAAAAATATACCCCTTGAGAAATTTGCCCTGGCATTACTGCCAGCCGTTCCCATACCGCAAAAGGAGAGCCAGCAGGAAAAAAGGGTTCGCTGGATGGCATACCAATTACATCAACTGGAGCTTCAATATGATAATATCCTATTCATCTGTTCAATACTTGATTGGCCATTTGTAAGGGATTCATATAACAGGAGGCTCCCCTACTCCGAATCAGAAAATATTTATCAATCACCTCAGCTTCATAATGTAGAAGAAAAAACCCTCTTTTTTATCCTCGGCGAACTCCCCTATATTACATATCTATACGAAAAAAAGAGGGAGGAGCTTCTATCGGACAGCAACATATCTATAGACGGAATCAAGGAATTATTAATTGAGTCCAGAAACAGGTTTATAAAACAATACGAACTCAATCAGCACTATCTGACACCCAATGTCCTGCAGTCCTATATGAAATATGTAAGAAATCTCTCCCTGTTTGAGAGCAGAATGACACCCGACCTATATACACTCTCTACCGCAGCAAAACAGATTGGCGGGGACAGTTTTGCCATTACCTTATTGGAAACTGCAAAGCTATATCCGTATCAATCTAATAACCATCCCTCACCTCAATCCTCTCCCATGAAGGGAGAGGATGCAATAGGATCAATCCCCTCTCCCTTCATGGGAGAGGGTCAATCCATCACTTCCTCTCCCCTCAGGGGAGAGGGTCAGGGTGAGGGGGTCATCATGGGAATTGACATGGCTGAATTTCCAGACAGGGGTGTAGTTAAGATGAAGAACAGGCTTTCAGGCTCAGAGATTACATGGAGGCACCTTTCATTAAAACCAAAGCCTGAAATAAAAAAGCAGAAGCTCTGGAAATTTATGTGGGACCCTTACGGGCAGTGTTCCTGGCCCCCCGAAGATAAAAAGATTGAGAGCTTTAACAGTCATATAAGGGAGCAGACAAAGGCACTCCTTGGTGAAGACCTTGCAAGGACAGAGAAATTTACAACCTCTATTAAGGACGGGATTGATATCAGGGATACACTGAGACACTGGTATACAGGCAATATATATGTAAAGGAGATTCCCCCCTCCAGAGGGAGTGTTGATGCTGTAGTTTTTATCTTTGAGGGAAATCCTGACCCGATGAAGTATAGCTGGAGGCAGACATGGTATGCAGAACACGGGGAGGAATCCACACTCTGCTTCTATGCAACACCCTATACCGAAGATATGGTTGGACCCGGCGTTTGAGAATGCAGAGACACTTGATGAGAGGCTTATCTCAGCCGCACTCTTCTACTCAAGGGAGAGGCATGTGGCTCTGGTTGCCCCCAAACATCCCACATTGAAATGGAGACGTCTTGCAAGGCGATATAAAAAGAACCTCGTTTATATCCCCTTAAAGAGGTTTTCGCTTCAGACCATTGACCGGGTAAGAAAATTCCATGTCCTGAATGGCAAAGAAATCAGGAGTTATGCATCAAGGTTTATACAGGAGTTTTAGGAAACATAGGTGCGTTTAGGAAACGCACCCTACAAGAATTGTAGGGCTCGTTCCCCGAACGAGTCGTAATATTCTATCCGCCCTTCCCTTCCACTACCTTATACACTGTCCTGCTCAATTGCTCTATATTGTAGGGTTTTACGATAGCCTCCTTAAAGCCATAATTTCCATATTCTGACATCATAGGGTCATTTGAGTAGCCGCTGCATACAATTGCCCTTACATCAGGGTCAATCTCAACCAACCTCTTAATAGCATCTTTTCCGCCCATACCAGCCGGTATTGTAAGGTCCATCAAGACTGCATTGAATGGCTCTCCTGAATTCTTTGCCTTTTTATAAATTTCAATTGCCTCCTTGCCATCCTTTGCAAAATCCACACTGTATCCAAGTTCATTCAATATAAGACCTGCGGCATTTCTTAGAATCTCCTCATCATCCATTATAAGAATCTTCCCCTTACCATAAATAAGTTTGGTTCTTTCGTAATAAAGTTGAAGTCAAGAAATTAAGCTTAATAAAGTTTAGGAATTACAATGAGATAAAAGGGTGCATCGAATTTCAGCCGTATCTGGTATAGTTTTGCTGATGACGAAACTTACCGGAGGTGAAA
>JACQBS010000054.1 GCA_016194325.1 Nitrospinota bacterium
CCCTCCGAATAGTCATATTCCTTATATCTCGCCATTATGTCTCCTCTCTCTTTACTAAGCGGTCAAATGCTTTGTTCTATGTAATTATATGGCGTTTTTATAAGGATTTGAAGACTTTTTCTACAGGTTCAACGACAAAAATCAGCGGCGGCGTTATACACTGTCCACTGGAGTGATTCGTTAGGTGTGCTCATTTTATGTAGTTAATATCTTTTCCTGAAATGGAAGTTTATTAATTAATAGCTGTTTTAGTGCAATCTTGTTGCTGGCATTGTCTATATCAATTCCAACTATATTACCTTCCGAATCATATATCAACAACTACCTCATCAGATATTTCTACACTATCGGCATTTGTTTTTTCAGATAGGTCTATATATAACGAATCTTTATCTGGATAGTAATTCAACATCATTTTCTAAACCTCTACAACACCATTGCTTTTTAATATATAGTCGTTTGCGAAGAACTTCATTTAGAAAGTAGTCGGTAAATTTATATTTTTTTACCATTATTGCATTTAACGCCAGCAATCAACCGCCGGCGCCGCCAGCCGACTGCATTGTCTGGTTAGCTGGTCCTATTTCCTGGCACCGTAAAACAGATCCTCAAGAGTTCCGCTAAGGTCTTTCTGCAGGCTATCGGTTCCAAGAAGCATGAACGGGCCTCCCCGATACCAATGGATAGCGGTGTCTGACTCCATGGTCTCCTTCTGACTATCCAAAACTTTTGTGCGCAGTAATACTTCGTTCTTTGTTTGCCAAAGTATGGGAGACAGATACAGCATGAGATTTGGTCCGAGTTCTTCGACCCTTATAACGATCGCTTTGTCGGCGCTTTGAGAACGAGCATCAGACGCGATTTCGACTTCCGAGCACATAGATACTGGCTTATTGCCGACGGTCCGTGAGATCTTCATGGTCTTAATGCACTCGATCTTGCCGAAGAATGAATTAATTCCTTCCGCAAGAATCTTCTCCCTTTGCTTAATTTCCTTTTGATTCCGACGCCATGCGGTGTCCCAGTAGACGACTACACTTGAGCCATGAAGTTCGTTCTTGCAGAAGGGAGATCAATACCCCGGGAATGGTGCGTGATCTGTGTGGAACTACAGCCGAGCAACAGGAAGATCGTTCCAATTAGAACAGGAACTTGCCAATTTATGGTCTTCATTGTTTGTTCTTCCATTTCTGCTAACATTCTTTTTTATACTTATTCTATATTCAGTGAGAATATATGATGAGAATATTAAAATGTCAAGAAAGACTACCCTATAATTTATTGAAAAGCACAGTATAATTCCGTATAATGCTTCCGATAAAAACAAAAAATCAAATAATGCTATGACAAAAACTGCTGGAAGGGTAATTGTAACTACTATAGTTATTATTGGCTTGAGTATCTTTTTCCATTTTAAGATTCCTGATGTAAAACCTTATGAGAAAGGGGATATGAAGGTCATATATGTACATGATGATGACTCACCTGAAAACCGAAAACAGCTTATAACTCTATCAGCCTTCACTGTGAAAGAGGGTGTGGATATAAAAGAAGTGAGAATATTCTATAAAAAGGTAAAGGGTGAGGATTTTAAAAAGAGTGTGATGCAGAGGGTGAAGGATGGTTCTACTTATGTAGATTATTTAATGGGACTTTCAAAAGGCGAAAGATGGTTCTATTATATTGAGGCAGAGGATACAACCGGCAATATTCTGAGCATACCTGAAAGAGTTAAAGAAGGAGAGAGGCAGATAAATTTCTATGTTACATTTGAGGGAACTGCAAACCGCACCCTCTTTATCTCCCATATTGTATTAGCTATTACAGCAGTTATTCTCTGGATTCACTCTGTATTTTATGCAGTAAATTACCTTACTTCTAAAGAGAGTCATAACATTAGATTAGCCTTCTACTCAGTCCTCTATGGCACTATATCATTCTTTGTCTTCGCATTCCCTGTCGGTGGATATATTGCCCATCAGGTCTTCGGACAGGCTTGGAGCGGCATACCATTCGGGTGGGATATTACAGACAACAAATCCCTGATTACATTCTTATATTACGCTATCCTTATCTATCTAATGAAGGGTGAATTTTATGGATTAGAGGTTGGGAAGGGGAATGTAATCAGCGACAATAATTTTTCCTATCTTGTGATTTTAGGTATTATATTAACTATCGTAGTTTACAACATCCCCCACAGCTATTTTATCCAGTAAAGTAACCTTTTACCAACTCACTGTCTTAAATTTTCGTCTCTTCGCCTCCTTCTGCTTCCTCTTTCTCTTGTCGCTGGGCCTCTCATAAGCTTCCCGGTTCCGAAGCTCCCGCATTATGCCATCCTGAGAGAGTTTCCTCTTTAGAATTCTTAAGGCCTTTTCAACCTGATTATTAAAAACCCTTACTTCCATTTGTCTCCTTAATTAGAGTCTAACCATCAACAAGCCGAAATTAAAATCTGCGACCTCTTCCGCCGCCGCCACCGCCGCCGCCAAAACCACCACCGCTCCTCTTTGGAGCCTGCGGTCTTGCCTCATTAACAATCAACTTTCTTTCACCCAGTGAATATCCGTTAAACATGGATACTGCCTTATCTGCCTCATCCTGTGTGGAGAATTCAACAAAACCAAATCCCTTTGAACGTCCTGAATATTGGTCATTTATTATCTTAACAGACTCAATATTGCCAGCCTGACTGAATAGAGTATTCAAATCATCCTCTGTTGTCTGATAAGATATATTTCCTACATATAGTTTCTTTGCCATTATCTTTCACCCCCTTTCCTAATAAAAATAAAAAACCTCAGAAACTTTTTAGAAAGATTTCTGAGGTTTCAAGAGCAAAACAACGAAAACTTTCATACATTGTTAATAATAATACTAACAAGAAATAGGCAATGTCAAGATAAAAATCATGCTGGACTTTTTTTAATTTGAATAATAGAATCTAACTGCTTACCCATCTTCATCCCCCCTTATATAAAAGGGGAAAAAGAAGGGGATTGCAGAAAGGGTGTTTTAGAGTGAAGGCAGTTGTCAAAAGAAAATCTGCAAAGGGAATGGAATTTGTTGAAGTACCAACTCCCAAAATTGGTCTAAGGGATGTGCTTATTAAAGTAAGTATCGCTTCTATATGCGGCACTGATGTCCACATCTATGACTGGTCTCGGTGGGCACAACAGAGATTTATACCTCCACGGATTATAGGGCATGAATTTGTTGGAATTGTTACAAAAATTGGCGAAGAGGTAACCCGTGTAAAAATTGGTAACCGTGTATCTGCTGAAAGTCATCTATACTGCGGACACTGCTATCAGTGTCAGAACGGCTCTATTGAAGTATGCCAAAACTTTAAGCTTCTTGGAGTAGACCATGACGGCACATTTGCCGAATTCCTTGTCTTGCCTGAACATGTCCTCTGGAAAAATGACCCTAATATTCCAGATGAATGGGCGACCATTCAGGAGCCATTTGGAAATGCTGTTGATACAGTCCTATCTGAGGATATATCTGCGAAAACTGTATTAATCCTTGGTGCAGGACCTATAGGACTCTTTGCTACAGGTATTGCAAAGGCAAGTGGGGCATCATTAATAATCCTCTCAGACCCGAATGACTACCGTTTAAATATCGGCAAAATAATGGGGGCTGATATTACCGCAAATCCTAAGAAACAGGATATTGTCAAACTTGTTCTTGAGGCTACAAAAAATAATGGTGTGGATGTAGTCCTTGAATTTTCAGGCAGTAATCAGGCATTGAATCAGGGACTTAAAGTTATTACACCAGGCGGAAGGCTATCTCTCTTAGGCATTTATGAGAGACGAGTCAATATTGATTTTAATAAGGATGTTATCTTTAAGAAACTCCGCATCTACGGGATAACAGGTCGCAAAGTATTTTCCACATGGTATAAAACCTCACGATTTTTATCTTCAGGACTTGTTGATGTTAGTCCAATTATCACCCATCAGTTTCCATTGAAGGATTATGAAAAGGGGATGAAGCTGATGAGAGATGGAAAGTGCGGAAAGGTTATTTTAACGGTTGGGGAATAAAAGAAAACCCAATTTGGAACCACAGACACAGATTTTAAAACTATTATTTATTAGAAAACCAGGAAGACAGGAAGGGGAAAAGCCATTAAAGGATATTCATGGTTTCATGGCTTCCTTATTATTTTTTAAATCTGTGAAATCTGTGGATATATAATTTTACATTTTTTCTTTGTGCCCTCTGTGGCAAAATTTATGTATGGACAAGCTTAATTTTATTAACGAAGAACTATCTAAACTCAAAGAGACAGGGTTATTGATTAATATCCGCACCATTGAAAGTCCGCAAGGATCATGGATTATAGTAAATGAGAAGAAGGTGTTAAATCTATGCTCAAATAATTATCTCGGATTTGCAAATGACCCGAAACTAAAATCAGCATCTCAAAAGGCTATAGAAAATTATGGCGTGGGACCAGCAGCAGTGAGAACTATTGCAGGAACAACGACCCTGCATAAAGAATTAGAACGAAAACTTGCACTTTTTAAAGGTGTAGAAAGCACACTATCCTTTCAATCAGGATTCTGTGCAAATCTTGCTGTTATACCAGTAATTGTTGGTGAAGGGGATGTTGTATACTCAGATGAGTTTAACCATGCAAGTATTATTGATGGATGCCGTCTATCAAAGGCAAAGGTTGTCCGATACGCACACTGCAATATGGAAGACCTTCAGGCAAAAATATCTGCTGAAAAGGATGTCAGGCACAGGCTTATTATTACTGATGGTGTTTTCAGTATGGAAGGGGATATTGCACCACTGCCTGAAATAGTAAATATTGCTGAAAAATATGATGCAATTATAATGGTGGATGATGCACATGGAGAGGGTGTTTTGGGGAGGGGAGGCAGGGGTATTGTTGACCACTTCAACCTGCACGGTAAAGTTGAAATAGAGGTAGGCACTATGTCAAAGGCATTTGGTGTTGTCGGCGGCTATATTGCAGGGAGTAAGAGATTGACTGAATATCTTGAGCAAAAAGGGCGTCCATTTTTATTTTCAAGTGCTGTAACATCTGCTGATGTATCTGCGTGTATTGCATCCGTGGAGACCCTGACAGCCTCAGATATTCTTGTCAAAAAGCTCTGGGAAAACACTGCACTCTTTCAGGACAAGATGAGGCAGATTGGGTTTAACCTCGGCAAAACAAAAACACCCATCACCCCTGTTATGATAGGTGATGCTAAAATAGCCAAAGATTTCAGCCAGAAATTGTTTGAGGCTGGCATCTTTGCACAGGCTATCGGCTATCCCACAGTTCCTATGGGTAAGGCACGAATTCGCGTAATGATTTCCGCAACACACAGTAATGAAGACCTTACTTTTGCAATAGAGAATTTTGAGAAGATTGGGAGGACATTAGAGCTTCTCTGATAACTTTATATACTGAACGGCTAAACAGAAGTCCCACATGACCTATATAATTCATCCCAATATTATTTGCCCCCTCCAGCTTGCCGTATTCATAAGGGATTACCATTTCATCAAAGGTCGTATAGATTGCAGTAGTATTAATACCTGACGAGGGTATATTTAATTTTTTTAAAAATTCACTACCGGGTTTCATCTCTCTACCGCATTTCCCAATAGAAAAAGACCACAGCTTTGAGCCGCCAAAAGGAGTTCCGAGTGTAATCAGCCTGTCAATATTTCTATTTCCACTATGATAATTTATATAATTAATTGCTACAAGTCCACCCATGCTGTGGCAGATTAAATCTACCTTTTCAGCACCTGTCCTTTTTTTTACAGATTCTATCTTATCCCTTAATTGCCGGGAGAAATTATCTATATTTAACCACGGAGGGGAATAGGTAAAGAGATAAACATTTTTATATCCATCCTTATTCAACCTCCGTTTTATAGGATACATAACAAGACCACGCATCATGTATCCATGAATAAGGATTATTGGGTTCTGTGTATCTTGGGCTGAACTACTTTTTGGGGTAATTGATTGAAAAAGTGAGGTGATGTAATCTGCAACAAGAAGGATAAGATGGGCAATTACATAGACATATTCAAGTATAAATCCAACAATGGCTTTGTAACCCTCTTTTTGAAAATCTGAGAAAATTGTTTTATCTTTGTATTTTTCCTTATATTCATTACTATTAGAAAACTCAAACCAGCGTATTGAATAGACAATTATAAGATAGATTAGGGTTAGGGATAGAAATGTACATAACATATTACATATATTTTCTCCCAATATAGACAATCAATAGACCTGAAAGCATAAGTAAAATTCCAAGTCCCCTCAATACACTGTCAGGCATATCAGGGAGTCTTTTTGCAAGCTCCTTCACCTGTTCAGGAAAGGCAAAATAAGGCAGTCCCTCTATGATTAACACAAGTCCCAAGACTGAAAGAAAATATGCCATAAAGAATTACAAGAAAGTGGTCAAGGATTCAAGGGTTCGAGTTAGATTCACCTTAATCACTTGAATCCTTGTCCACTTGAACCCTGTTTTTTTACTTCCCTATACAGAATTCCTGAAATATCCTATTTAGAACATCTTCAGAATATGTCTCGCCTGTTATCTCACCGAGGCTATCAAGGCTGAGCCTTAAATCTGCGGCTATAAATTCGGATGAGAGATTTTGATTTATAGCATTAATAGCCTTATTTAGTGAGTCCTGCGATTTTGAAAGCAGTTCTCTATGTCTCTCCCTTGTAATAAATATACCCTCTGGAGTCTTACAGTGTCCATTGTAAATAATATCAAAAATTTTACTTCTTAGTTCATTTAAGCCAATATTTTTTAAGGCAGAGATTTTTAAAAATTCCCCGACCCATCCACCGGATGGGTGCCCCGCCCATTCAGATGAATTTTTATTTTCTACATCAATTTTATTTATAGCAATAATTATTGGTTTATTTTTCTGTTTTATTTCTTTTATTAAATCTTTGTCTTCTTCCCTTAAACCCTCTGAGCCATCCAATAAAAAGATAATCAGCCCTGCACCTTCAATAGCCTTTTGTGTCCTTTTTATCCCCTCCTGTTCAACGAATCCTTCAGATTTCCTGATACCTGCAGTATCTACAATTTTTATTGTCAGCCCGTTTATATTTAACCCCTCTTCAATCGTATCCCTCGTAGTGCCTGGTATTGAGGTTACAATTGCTCTCTCTTCATTTAAGAGGGCATTCATGAGGCTTGATTTGCCAACATTAGGTCTCCCTGCTATTACAACCGATACACCTTCCCTGTAAACCTTTCCATACCTGTAGCTGTCAACCAATTGCCCTATTTCAGTCAATGCTGACTCCAGATTTTTTTGCAATGTAATACCCCCCCGTGCCCCCCCTTGTAAAGGGGGGGATGAAAGGGGGGTAAATTCAATATCCTCCTCTGGAAAATCAATATCTGCCTCTATCTCTGCAAGAATATTTATTAGGATACTTCTTATTGATGTTATTTTTTCTGCAAGCCCGCCCTGCAACTGATTCATTGCGGATTCAAGTGCAGTATCAGATTTTGACTTGATAATATCAATCACTGCCTCTGCCTGAAGGAGATTCAGTCTGCCGTTTAAGAATGCCTTTTTTGTAAATTCACCCGGTTCGGCAAGTCTTGCACCATTATTGATTGTTAAGCTTAAAATCTTGTTGAGCGGAAGAGTGCCACCGTGACAGCTTATTTCAACTACATCCTCGCCTGTAAAACTCTTCGGGGAGTGCATGACTGTGAGTAGAACTTCGTCTATATTCTTCCGGGTATCAGGGTCTTTTATATATCCGTGGATAAGCTTGTGAGATTCAACACCGTTTAAACTTTCTCCCTTGGGTGTTGTAAAGATTTTTTTTGCGATAGATATTGAGGCAGGACCACTTACCCTGACAATCCCTATTCCCCCCTCTCCGGGAGGGGTTGAAATGGCAGATATGGTATCAGTCAGGTCAAACATAATATAAGACAGAATACAGAAGTCAGAAGTCAGAATAAATCCTCCCTTTGTTTATCTTTTCATTCTGAATTCTGTATTCTAACTTCTGTCTTCTCTCCCTTTGGGAGAAATTATTACCTTCCTTTCAAAGCCCTCACCTTCACTCATCGTCTCTACATCTTCATCATCTTTAAGTGCAAGATGGATTATCTTTCTGTCCCGGGCTCTCATTGATGCTACTACTGCAGGCTTCCCTGTCATCTTTACCTGCCGTGCTATCCTCTTTGCAAGGCTGTTCAGTTCTTCCCTGCGATTCTCCCTGTAGCCCTCTGTATCTACAATTATACTTACCCTGTCCTCAAACTTCCTGTTGACTATTCTGTCCACAATATGTTCTAAAGAATCCAGTGTCTCCCCTCTTCTTCCAATTAGAATCCCGCTGTAATCGCTAAAAATCGTTAAATGGATTAAATCTTCTTTTTCCTCTCCATCAACCCTTGCATCAATTCCCATATAATCTAACAGTTTTTGAAGAATATTAATACTCTCTGCAACCTTTTCAACATGTGTTTTTTCTGCAGGTTTAAGGACAGCCCTTACCTTAACCATCTTTTCACCAAACCCGAATAATTTTCTTTCTTCACCAATAATCTCTACATTAATATCATCTCTTGATGAGACGTCAAGTCTTCTCATCACATCCGCTATTGCATCATCTTCTGTAGTGCCTTCACCTTCTACCCATTCCATAAAACCTCCAGATAAGAGATACTATATTCAATCTGCAAGATATAAGTTACAAACCTTTACCCCGTTACACCCAGAATGCCCCGCCCTTCAGAGCCTGCCTGAACTTGATTCAGGGACGGGGTGTAACGGGGTTTACTTGTGACTTGCAACTTGTGACTTGCGACTATCTTTATATATTAAATACTGCTGACCTATTGACAGAACATTATTGACAAGCCAGTATATGACAAGTCCTGATGGAAAATTTAAAAACATGAATGTAAAAATAACAGGCATAATCAGCATTACCTTTGCCTGCATGGGGTCACCGCCTGAGGGGGTCATCTTCTGCTGTATAAGCATTGTAGCACCCATCAGAATCGGGGTAATATAATAAGGGTCTTTCTCTGAAAGGTCTTTTATCCACCAGATAAACGGAGATTGCTTCAACTCAATACTGTACATGAGGACATTGTAGAGTGCTACAAATACAGGTATCTGAATAAGGACAGGCAGAAATCCGCCAAGGGGATTTATCTTGTTTTCCCTGTATAGCCTCATCATCTCCTGACTCAACTTCTGTTTGTCGTTTTTATACCGCTCTTGAATTATCTTTAATTCGGGCTGGATCTTCTGCATCTTCTGCATGGATTTAAAACTCTTTTGACTCATAGGAAAGAAGATCAGTTTTATGATAACTGTAATGATTATTATGGAAATACCATAATTATGAGTAAATTTATAAAACAACTTTAAAACCTTGAATAAAGGCCTTGCCAAAAAACCAAACCAGCCGAAGTCAATAATCTTTTCCAAAGATACATTGTATATCTTAAGCCTATCACTCTCCTTTGGCCCTACATATAAAATAAATCTGTTTTCTGCCCTCCCGCCGACAGATGTATATTCCAGCCCTGTTGATAGGTCGCCAATATCAGAGGTCTTAACAACCGCCTTTAAATTCTCTTTAATCACGGGTATGAGGGCTGCCATAAAATATTTATTCTGAATGGCGACCCATCTTATATCCCCCTCATGATATGCCTGTTCTCCCTTTCCGCTTACCTTATCTGAGACCAGCTCACCGTCTATAAATGATGTAGGACGTTCGTAATTATATTTGTCAGAGTTGCCGTCTGACCTTAAGCCTGGCCCCCATAGAACCTGATACGAAAGACTGCCTGCAGGCAACGCACTTCCATCTGTCTTTACGCCGACATCAATCTTGTAATCGTCATAATAAAATGTATATTCCTTGGATACCTCAAGCCCTGAATTGCTTTTATAAAAAAATTTGACTGTGGAATTTTTCTTGTCCTGTGAGAGGTTTATTACATCCTCTGTCTCAGCAACATCAAATGCTGCACTATTTATAACATCAGAAAACTTTTTATCCGCAAAATCCAATCTTACAGGCAAAAGTCTGTCCTCTGCCTCTTTAATTAAATTAATCGGTTTGCCGTCTTTTGCTTTATATTTCTGTAAATATACTGCCTTGACCTTTCCCCCTTTATTTGTCAAAACTACTTCTGTTGCCCCTGTATTTATTTTAATCTCCCTCTCTTTTATTAATTGTTCTTCTACTTTACTCTCTTCCTTAACTAAAATTTCAGACTGAGGCTGGATAGGAGATTTAAGCGGAGCACTCTGCTCTAAACCCTTAATCTGTTCAGGTTTTATTTGAGTTGTATCAATTTTGCTGAGATAGAAATATTGATACAAAATGAAGACCAATGCAGATAGAAATACTGCAAGAAAAGCCCTTTTTTCCATTTTTAATAACTCCTAATAAAATTCTAATAATTTCAGTAGGGAGGAGTTAAAGGGGGAGAAACTATTATCTGATAAGATTGCTTTAGTCTCTAAAATACTCTTCATTCCCTATGTTGATTATCTTTGCCGATACTCAAAAATATTTCTTCTGCTTCCCTGAAAGATAATCCTTCAGCACCCTTTTTTGCTACAACCACAATATCGTGAGATTTTAAAAATCTCTCTTTGTTTTGCCTGAAAACCTCTCTCAGTATCCTCTTTACCCTGTTCCTTTTTACTGCCGAGCCAATTTTTTTAGGGATAGACAAACCAATCCTCGTAAATCCAATGAGATTTTTAACTACATAAATTACAAAAAACCTTTTGTCTATCCTCCACCCTTTATCAAATACCCCCTTAAACTCCCATCCTTTAAGGAGTCTCTCTCTCTTGCTGAGCGATTCATCATCCATAAAGTTGGAGGAAAGCCATCACAGTCTAAACGGTCAGTCTCTTTCTCCCTTTAGTCCTTCTCCGCTTTAACACCCTTCTGCCGCCTTTGGTTGACATCCTCTTTTTAAAACCATGAGTCCTCTTCCTTCTAACTTTGCTCGGCTGATATGTTCTTTTCAATTTCTCTCTCCTATCTTATTTGAATTTATATTTTTATTGATTTTTAAAATCTAACACATTCGCCTAAAAAGTCAAGATTAAATATGTGGTAAATATGTGGAAAAAAACATAACAACAAAAAACCATATTATGGTATATTTACATATCGTAAGATTCAGCATGTAAGAATTTGTTTGGAGCAATATTTATTTTAAAACGAATGAGACAGCCTGTATGAAAAAAAGAACTGCTGTTTATCCGGGGACATTTGACCCTGTAAGCAATGGCCATCTTGACCTTATAAAGAGGGGCTTAAGGATATTTGATAAACTTATAGTGGCTGTGGCGTTAAACCCTACAAAGAACCCTTTATTTAATATAGATGAAAGGGTTTATTTTATTCGTGAAGCAGTTAAGGTCTGGAAGAATATTGAGGTTGAATCCTTTGACAACCTTCTGATTGATTATGTAAAAGAGAAAAAAGCGGATGTGATTATAAAAGGTCTAAGGGCGGTATCGGATTTTGAGCATGAACTCCAGATGTCACTTATGAACAGAAGGCTTGATACCCATATTGAGACAGTATTCATGATGCCGAGTGAAGAGTATTCCTTCTTAAGTTCAAAGGTATTAAAAGAAGTTGCATCTTTAAATGGAGATATAAGGGGCATGGTGCCCCCTGCAGTTATGAAAGGGTTAAGAAGAAAATTTAAAAACAGAAAGATTAAATAGCTATGAAATTATCAAAAAGGGTAAGCAGTATAAAACCGTCCCCCACATTGGAAATAACCGAAAGGGCGGCGGCTATGAAGGCAGAGGGTATAGATATTATAGGGTTCGGTGCTGGGGAGCCCGATTTTGATACACCTGAGCATATAAAAAAGGCGGCAATAGATGCCTTAAAAAAGGGATATACAAAATATACATCTGTCTCAGGCATAAACGCCCTCAAAGACGCTATAATTGCAAAACTTCAGAGGGATAATCGGCTTGCATATAATCGTGAAGAGGTTATTGTTTCCTGTGGTGCAAAGCATACCCTTTATAACTTAGCCCAGGCAATGTTTGAAGACGGGATGGAGGTAATAATACCTGCCCCATATTGGGTATCATATCCTGACATAGTGCTTCTCGCAGGGGGAACGCCTGTATTTGTTGATACAACAGAGGAAGAAGGGTTTTTACTCACTGCAGAGAAATTTGAGAGGGCTATTACGAAGGGGACAAGGGCGTTAATACTGAACTATCCATCAAATCCTACAGGAGCCACATACGACCTTGATACGCTTGAAGAGATTGCAAAGGTTGCAGTCAAGCATAATATTTTTGTAATCTCAGACGAGATATATGAAAAGATATTATATACGGATATTCATCATGTAAGTATAGCTTCACTAAATGAGAAGATTAAAGAACTGACTGTAGTTGTAAATGGATTATCTAAGGCATACTCTATGACAGGATGGAGGTTAGGTTATGCTGCCGGGCAGAAAGATCTGATCTCCGCAATGAATAATATTCAGAGTCAGAGCACATCTAACCCAACCTCATTCGCCCAGTATGGCGGTGTCGATGCACTTAACGGGTCACAGGATGAGGTTATAAAAATGAGGGAGGAGTTTAAGAAAAGGCGGGACTATATAGTAAGAAGGCTCAAGATGATGAGGAGAGTATCATGTTTTAATCCTGCAGGGGCATTTTATGTATTTCCAAAAATTTCTTTTTACTATGGAAAGAGTTTTAAGGGGCATACAATTAAAAATTCGCTGGATATGTCAGATTACCTTCTCAGAGAGGGAAGGGTATCGGTAGTTCCGGGTGCCGCCTTTGGTGCGGATGATTATTTGAGACTCTCTTATGCAACATCCATGAAAAATATTGAAGGGGGCTTGAACAGAATTGAGGAAGCCCTTGAAAAGTTAAATGCGTAGCATTTACCCTGAGTGGTAGCGAAGGGTCTTTTATAAAAACGTGTGGTTTATCTATTCCCTCCTCTCCGCATTTTTTCTTGCATTAACCGATGCTGTTAGTAAAAAGGCACTTATTACTGAAAACACCCCCTTTATAGCGTGGGCACGTTATACATACGCTGTCCCGTTTCTTCTTCTTACTGTCCCATTCATTGAATTTCCTAAAATTGATTTTACATTTATTTTAACCTGCATTTTACTTATCCCGTTGGAGATTACTGCTATTTTACTTTATGTAGAGGCTATAAAAATTTCATCTTTATCCATGACCTTGCCGTTTCTGTCATTTACACCTCTGTTTTTAATAATGACATCTTATTTAATACTTGGGGAATTGCCTGATAAATCAGGATTTGTAGGGATACTGCTTGTTGCATCTGGCGCCTATCTATTAAATATCCACACTATAAGGTATGGCATATTGGAACCTTTGAGGGCTATAAGGAGGGAAAGGGGTCGCTTCTTATGATTGTGGTTGCATTTATTTTCAGCATTACATCAAATCTGGGAAAGATAGCAATTCAGCACACAAACCCATTATTTTTCTCAGTATTTTACATCACACTCCTATCCATTACCCTCCTTCCGATTATGCTATTTAAAAATTACAGGAGACAAAGTGAATTTAACAACAGGATTAAATTTAGTAATCTGCTTAAGGAAAAGAATTTTTTTATTATAGGCATCTGTTATGCAATTATGGTCATATCCCACTTCAAGGCAGTAGTGCTTATTGAGGTTCCATATATGATTTCTATAAAACGGACGAGTCTCATATTTGGAATTATTTTTGGTGCAATATTTTTCAAAGAAACAAATATTAAAGAAAAGATGATAGGTGGTATTATAATGATTATAGGGCTGGTACTTATTTCAGTTTTTTGAAATTCACCCTCCCCGTTGAATTCCCCTCCCGCCAAAGGAGGGGAGATAATGAAAAGGTATTAGAGTTAACTCCATCGCTTCTGAAATCTTTAACTCCCTTTAGGTCATTTCTTTTTAGATGTCTCTTTTTCTGAAAAGTGTTTACGGAGTATCTGCTCATCTACTGTATTGGCTGTAAACTCTATTGCCTCCTTCGTGTTCTGTTTGATTTTTGGAAATACATCATAACTTAGGACAGCATTCATTGCGTTATGTATTGCAGTTTTCTGGGCAAAATCTATTGTATCTTTTACATCCTGTTTTACCATGCCCAGTGTTATTTTTACACTGATTACAAATATTACAGCTAATGTTACACCCCATGTCAATGCCTTTACGAAAGATTCTATTATAATCTGCCCGTATCCCTTCTCCATATTTAAGCCCTCCAATAATAAGTTATGAGTTTTGAGTGGAGAGTTAAGAGTAAAAACCAAACAGCTTCCCTCATAACTCTTCACTCCTAATTCACCGCTCTCCACCTTTTGCACCTCCTTTCTTTTTTAAGTCTTTGTCCGTTTGTGGCTGAATATTTCTATACTGCTGAAAAAATAGGAAATTTCGTATGATGCAGATTCAGGAGAGTCAGAGCCATGGACAGAATTTTTTTCTATATCAACCGCGAAATCTTTTCTGATTGTTCCTGCTGCAGCGTCCTTTGGATTTGTTGCACCCATCAGGTCACGCCACTTTTTTATAGCATCCTTCCCTTCAAGAACTGCAATTACCACAGTTTCTGAAGACATATAGGTTGTAAGGCCTGGAAAGAATGGTCTTTGGGCATGGACCTTATAGAACCCCTCAGCCTCTTTTTTAGTCAGATGAATCATCTTAAGGGCTATTATCTTTAAGCCGTTACCCTCAATTCTATCAAAGATTTTTCCTGTAAATCCTCTCTCCACAGCATCCGGTTTAATTATAGCAAGTGTCCTTTCCATAAATCCCCTTTCTTATAATGAATAAAACCTTAAAAGACTCGCCAGGCACGGAGGCACAAAGTTTAATTCTTTATTTAAAGAGATATTCTTCGTGTCTTTGTGTCTTCGTGGCTAAAAAGATTTTATAATTTCCTATACATAAAATAGATATCTTATTGAGTTTAATAATATCTTAACTTTATGATGTATGTCAAAGGTATTCTAAGTTTGATTAAATATACAGGTTTTAGTATACTAAATATTATAGGTTTGCAGTTTTTTCTCAATTTTAAGAGGACAGTAATAATTATGATAAAAAGCATGACAGGTTATGGGAGAGGCGAGGTAAAGGATGAAAAGGGGGAGTGTCTTGTGGAGGCAAAGTCTGTAAACCACAGATTTCTTGAGATAAAAACAAAATTCCCTCAAAAATTTGCTGAGATAGAGGATATTGTAAAAAGAAAGATAAAGGAGAACTTTTCAAGGGGCTATTTTGAGGTATATGTTTCATTTGAAGGTGTAAATAATAGTGAGAGGGAACTTAAGCTTGATATGAATCTGGCAAGACAGTATATTACAGCAGTGGAAGAGCTTAAGAGAGAACTTAAGATAGACGGCAGGGCAGAGCTTAATAATATCCTCCAGTTAAATGGCATATTGAAATTTGAAGAATTAGATTCTGATACCTCAGAAAGCAAGGCATATATTAAATTTTTAGAAAATGCACTGAATGGGGCGATTAGCTCACTTAAGGATATGAGAGAAAAAGAGGGCGAGACCCTTGACAGGGATATTACAGAAAGGCTTAAGATTATAAATGACCATACAAACATTTTAAAGGGTAAACAGCCTGAGTTGATAGATAATTTCAGGAATCGTTTTAAAGAGAGGCTTAACAGGATGTTAGAGGGGAAGGAAATCCCGGATGAGAGGCTCTCCGAGGAGGTAGCAATAATGGCTGAGAGGAGCGATGTAACTGAGGAGTTGATAAGACTTGAAAGCCACCTCGGACAATTTAGGCAGTTATTGAAGGAAGGTGGAGCCGTTGGAAGGAAACTGGAATTTATACTTCAGGAGATGAACAGGGAGACGAACACAATCGGCTCAAAGGCGATTGATTATTTAGTATCACAGCAGGTAATAGCGATTAAGGGTGAGTTGGAAAAGATAAGGGAGCAGATTCAGAATATTGAATAAATACAAAAATCTGATTCAGCCACGAATTTACACGAATATTAACAAATTTTAAAGAAGAAGAGTCTTAATGATTATTAGTGTTAATTTGTGTTCATTCGTGGCAAAAGATTTAATAATTTCCTTAAATAAAAATGAAAGCAAAAGGTATATTATTTGTAGTATCAGCCCCTTCAGGTGCCGGAAAGACTACCCTCTCAAGGAAGATCACTGAGATAGTTGACAATATACATCACTCAATATCCCACACTACAAGGGCTCCAAGACCTGATGAGATAGATGGCAGACACTACCATTTTGTTTCAAAGGCAAAATTTGAGGAGATGATAAAAAATGATGAATTTATTGAGTGGGCATTGGTGCATGGCAACTATTATGGAACCTCTGTCAGGAATCTGGATATTGTTCAAAAAGAAAAAAAGGATTTGCTTCTTGTAATTGATGTGCAGGGTGCAGAACAGCTAAGAAAAAAATATAAAAACGGATGCTATATCTTTATTCTCCCCCCTTCAATGGAAATCCTTGAAAAGAGGCTTAGAAAACGGGGGGTAGACTCAGAAGAGGATATAAAAAGAAGATTAAAGACTGCCGAGGAAGAGACGCATCACTATAAGACATATAACTACATCATAATAAATGACAATATAGATGAAGCGGTTGGTCAGCTAAAATCAATAATCTTTGCAGAGAGGTGCAGGTATCCGAATTTTATACCAGAACTGCCTGATTTGAAACTGTAAAAAAGATAATTCAGCCACAGACAAACACAGACTAATTAAAAACGGTTCAAACAGTTCAAACGGTTTAAACGGTTTAAAAAGTCAGTGAAAGTCCGTGGCTAATAAAATTTATGAATTTAAAGGGTAAAACTATAATCCTTGCTGTAAGCGGTGGTATTGCTGCGTATAAATCAGCAGAACTGACAAGGCTTTTTAAAAAAGAAGGGGCAGATGTATGGGTAGTAATGACCAAGAGTGCAAAGGAATTTGTATCTCCCCTGACATTTGAGACCCTTTCAGGAAATCGTGTCTATTCTGAGATGTTTGTAGATTCTTCAATCTTCAATCTTCAATCTTCAATTTCTATGCCCCATATTGATTTAGCAAAGATGTGTGACTTGTTTATTGTGGCTCCTGCTACGGCTAATATAATCGGAAAGTTTGCAAATGGCATTGCAGACGACCTTCTTTCAACATTCTATTTATCGGTTACATCACCTGTCCTTATTGCCCCTGCAATGAATAATAATATGTATGCTAATCCTGTAGTGCAGGAGAATATAAAAAAATTAAAGGGATTTAATATAAATTTTGTTGAACCGGGATTCGGGGAATTAGCCTGTGGAGATAAAGGAGAGGGGAGACTTGCCGAGTTAGATATCATCATGTCAAGGGCTAAGGAATTATTATCAAATCCCCCCATGCCCCCCTTTGCAACCTCCCCTTCCCCTCCTTTAGATGGAGGGGAAAAAGGGGAGGTTAAAGGGGGGAGAAAGATGGGATTAGAAGGCAAGACTGTCTTAGTAACTGCAGGTCCTACACACGAAGCGATTGACCCTGTTAGGTTCATATCAAACTTATCGTCAGGTAAGATGGGCTATGCAGTTGCAAGTGCTGCAAGGAGGAGAGGTGCGAATGTAATATTGATAAGTGGTCCAACCAGCCTTCCTGTGCCGTCAGGTGTGAGATTCATATCTATAAAAAGCGCTTCTGATATGAGAAGGGAAATTTTAAAGGAAGTTAAAAAGGCAGATGTAATAATCATGACAGCGGCTGTAAGTGATTTTACACCCGAAAATTATTCTGACAAAAAAATAAAGAAAGAAGCTAATGAAGGTATTACTGTCAAATTAAAAAAGAATCCTGACATATTATCAGAAATTACTTCTAAACTCCGCAATCCGCAATCCGCAATCCGCAATCCTATTATTGTAGGTTTTGCACTTGAGACGGATGACATAATAAAAAATGCAAAGGAGAAATTAAAGGAAAAAGAGCTTGATTTTATCGTGGCAAACAGTGTGAATGGATTTGGGGGCGACCAAAACAAAGTTACTATCATTGGCAGAAAAGGCAATCTTGATGATATACCATTAATGTCAAAGGACGCCATAGCAGAGATTATTCTGGATAAAGTAGTATCAAAGGACTGAGAACAAAAAAGAAAGATTTTTAACCACAGATAGACACAGATAAACACAGATTAGGAAGATTGAGAAAACAAAAAACCTAAGAAAATTATTTTTTTCCGCCTTTTTTTATCTGTGTTCATCCGTGGTTGCTGTATAATTTCCTATACATCAAGATATGTCAAAGAGACCAATAAAAGAAATATTAAGGCGAAGGATGAAGCATAAAAGATGGGGTTTTAAAGAGATAGTACTTTATATTATTCTCCCTCTATTTTTTCTTTCGGGTATTTTTATTACTGCTATTGCATTTATCGTTTACACAAAGGCTTATGAAGACCTTCCCGATGTTTTAATCTTGAAAAACTATAAGCCCAATCTAATAACCGAGGTATATGATGATGGTAATAAATTAATATCAGAATTTTATATTGAGAGGAGGGTGCTCCTTCCTTTAAATAACATACCATCCATAATGAAGCTTGCAACACTTGCTGTAGAGGATGACCAGTTTTATAAACACAAGGGATTCAATTTTAAAAGGATAGCCGGGGCATTGTGGAGCAATATAAAAGCTGGCGGTGTGGTAGAAGGTGGAAGCACAATAACACAGCAGATTACTAAGACAATGTTTCTGACACCCGAAAGGACTCTGTTTAGAAAAATAAGGGAGGCTATACTTGCCGTAAGAATTGAAAAAAATTTTTCAAAGGATGAAATACTTGAGATATATCTCAACCAGATATATTACGGCCATAGTGCCTATGGCGTAGAGGCAGCGGCATTGGTTTATTTTGGAAGGCATGTAAATGAGCTTACACTTCCTGAAATAGCCATGATTGCAGGGCTGCCGAGGGCGCCGAAACTATACTCACCATATTTTTCACCTGAAAGGGCAAAGAATAGACGCAACCATATTTTAAGGAGGATGGAATCCCTCGGCTATATTACACACGAGGATGCTGAAAATGCCTCAAATTCGGATTTCAAATTAAAGGACAGGCAGGACAGAAAGAATCTCGCACCATATTTTGCCGAATATATCCGCCAGTATGTTGAAGATAAATATGGGAGTTCAGGACTCTATAAAGGAGGACTAAAAGTCTATACAACATTGAAGATTGAGTTTCAGGAGGCGGCAGAATCCGCAGTAAAAGAAGGGTTAAGGGAGATTGACAAGAGGCTCGGATACAGGGGCACTCTCGGCAATGTAAAACCTCTTGGGCAGTATATAGATTGGAGAAAGGTAGATGAGATTGAGCTAAAATATTTTCCTGAGGGCAGAGAAAAAAATGAAAACAGGGCACTTGGTGTGGTTACGGAAGCAATACCTGAAAAGGTTCTTGTATTTACTAAGGAAAATAGGGGCTATATCTATGTTCAGGATATGGAATGGGCTCATAAGTATGACCCCTCTGTTGATGCCCTATCATTCGGTAAGATGAAAAATGCAAAAGATATTTTAAAGGTAGGGGATGTTGTTGATGTAAAGATATTGGAAGAAAAGGATAAGAAGGGGAATTTAAAATTTGCCCTTGAACAGGAGCCTGTTGTCCAGAGTGCACTTTTGTGCATGGAGCCTGCCACAGGTTTTATAAGGGCGATGGTCGGAGGCTATGACTTTGATAAGAGCAAATTTAACAGGGCGATACAGGCAAAGAGACAACCGGGTTCATCATTTAAGCCTATAGTATATTCAGCATCGTTTGAAAAGGGATTTACACCGGCGAGTATCTTTATTGATTCCCCTGTTATATTTGAGGAGAAGGATGAGGAGAACTGGAAGCCTGCAAATTTTGAAGAGAGGTTTTATGGACCGACAAACCTGCGGACTGCACTCACCCATTCAAGAAATGTTATAACTGTTAAACTGCTTCAGAGTATGGGTATTAAACATGTCCTTGAATATGCAAGGAGATTAGGCATAAAGAGTTATCTCACCCCTGACCTGTCTATGGCACTTGGGACATCAGGAGTGACACTGAATGAATTGACATCAGCCTATGGTGTATTTACAAACAGGGGAATAAAGACCGAACCAATGGCAATAAAGTCTATAACTGATAAAGACGGAAATCTCCTTGAGGAGAATAAACCAAAGGAAGAAAGGGTAATAAGCGAGGAGCTGGCATATATTACTACTAATATACTCCAGAGCGTTGTTCAGGAGGGGACAGGCTGGAGGGCAAAGGCACTCGGAAGGCCTGTTGCAGGGAAAACAGGAACTACAAATAATTATATGGACGCATGGTTTTTAGGATATACACCTGATTTAATTGCAGGGGTATGGGTTGGTATGGATAAGGATGAGCCTATTGGTAAAAATGAGACAGGTGCAAGGGCTGCAAATCCTATCTGGGTCAGGTTTATGGAAAAGGTTTTGAAGGGGATGCCTGTAAAAAACTTTCAGATTCCAGAAGGTGTAGTTTTTACAAAGATAGATAAAAAGACAGGCCTCCTTGCCACACCTGAAACAACCGATATGGCACTTGAGTGCTTCATTGAAGGGACAGAGCCGACTGAATTTTCAGACGGAGGGGCAAGAACTGATACGATGGGACTATGATATTTGGACACAGATTTACACAGAAAAAAAGGATTTAAGGCTTTAAAATCTGTGTGCATCTGTGTTCATCTGTGGTTTCATTAGATTTATTATTTCTTACTTCATTTCAACAATCTTCCCATGTTTTACTGTCAAAAAATATAGTGTCTTCTCAGAGTCTCCTGAAGATTGAACAGTAGTAATCCCCGATACTCCATTATACTCTTTTAAATTGAGAAGCCCGTTTTTTATATCCTCTCTATTCTTTGCACCGTTTTTTATTATCTCCAGTAAAATTCGTGCAGCATCATAGGAATTTGCATTATGTATATCAGGCTCTTTATTGTAGAATATTCTATATCTCTCCACAAACTCCTTTACAATTGGATTTTCAGAAGATGGGAAAAAACCGTCAGCGAAGATTACACCCTCTGCATATTTGCCGCCTATTCTTATTAGGTCAGGAGAGTTTAAGCCGTTTCCGCCGAGTATAGTAACATTTGATATATTGTAATATACGAGTTCGGGGAGAATTAGCCCTGCCCTGTCAGCAGTCCCCGGGATAAATATAGCCTCATATTTTAATTCAGGCTTCGGTTTGTCAGATTCCAATAATTTTTTTAAATCTGAATCCTTTATCCCTCCAATAGCAGCTATCTGCGGTTCAAAATCATTCTGGTCAGGGTCAAACGGCTCACTGAATATTATCTCACCACCAAAGGATTTTATCTCATCTTCAAAGGCAGTCTTTAATTCAATCCCATATTGGTCTCTCTGATAAAGTACTGCAAACTTTCTAAGATTAAGGTGATTGACAGAATAATATGCAATTGCCTTTCCCTGAATCTGGTTTGTGAGGCTGTTTCTAAATATATAAGGACTGATGCCGCTTATATTTCTTGACGATGCAGTTGGCGAAAATATCGGGAACTTATATTTATCAGCTATTTTTGCAGAGGCAAGGACGGTTTTACTAAATAGAGGGCCTATTATTGCGACCATATCCTCCTCTTTAGCAAGACTCTCTAATAAATGGACAGCATTTACCTCACCTCCTGAATCTTTTATAACTAACTGTAATAGTGGTAAATCCCCCTTTAATCCCCCCTTTTCTAAAGGGGGGGCGGGGGGGATTTCAGAGATATTGAATGAATTAAATGCAAGTTGAATCCCTTCCAACACCCTCTGCCCAATGGCCGCCCCCTCACCTGAAAGGGGTAGTATACAGCCTATCTTTAGTTTCTGCTGGGTTGGGACTTGTGGCTGGGGAGTGGATGATGGCGGTTTTACCAAATCCAAAGGATTAACAACAGCAGAGTTAGAAAAAAATAAAGATAGAATAAAAATTTGAACACGAATAACACGAATGAACGAATTACACGAATAACTATTAACAGAAAATAATTTGGTTTTAATTTTAGTCTTTATTCGTGCCATTTGTATATTTGTGAAATTAGTGTTCCAGAATTTTATAATTTCCCTTCCTCATTCCTTTTCAATGTCATACTTCTGCAGTTTATACCTGAAAGACCTGAAAGATAGATTTAATAATTCTGCTGCCTTTTTCTTTACCCACCCTGTTTTTTCAAGTGCATTTATAATAATATCCTTTTCTACCTTACTTATATAATCCTCTAAATTTACCCCTTCTGATGGGATTTCTGAAATTGTCTTAAGATATTCAACTCTATAATTTCTTATCTCATCAGGGAGGCTGTCAGTCTGAATATTATCATTTGTCTCTAAGGTAACAGCCCTTTCAATGACATTCTCCAATTCCCTTATATTCCCGCGCCACACATACCTTTCAAGTTTCTCCATAGTCTCAGGACGTATCCCCTTAATACCCTTTTTATTAATTGAGTTATATTTGTTTATAAAATGGCTTACGAGTAATGGAATATCCTCTTTTCTCTCTCTCAAAGATGGAAGTTCTATAGGAATTACATTTAGCCTATAGTAAAGGTCTTCCCTGAATTTACCATCCTCAATGAGCTTATGTAAATTTTTATTTGTAGCAGCAATAACTCTCACATTAACCTTTATATCCTTAACGCCGCCTACCCTTTTAAACTCCTTTTCCTGCAATACCCTTAATAGCTTTGCCTGAATAGAAGGAGGGGCTTCACTAACCTCATCAAGAAAAAATGTCCCTCCATCTGCAACTTCAAATAATCCCTTTTTATCTGAATCGGCACCTGTAAATGCACCCTTCTGATGGCCGAAGAGTTCACTTTCTAATAATGTCTCAGGAATAGCACCACAGCTTATGGATACAAATGGCTGAACTTTTCTATCACTGTTATGATGGATTGCCCTTGCAACAAGCTCTTTCCCTGTCCCACTCTCCCCTGTGAGTAACACTGTGCTTTTGCTATTAGCCACCTTCATTATGAGTTCAAATACCTTTTGTATCTTATCACTTTTTCCAACGATATTAGAAAATTGATAACGTCCCTTTAATTCCTCTTTTAGAGAAATATTTTCGTCAAAAAGGGTTTTCTTCTCAAGGGCATTTTTTATAATGATTTTTATCTCATCAACATTGAAAGGCTTTGTAATATAATCATAGGCACCAAGCTTCATAGCCTCAACGGCAACCTCAGTTGATGCAAAGGCGGTAATCATAATAACGGGTGTATTTGGGTAGAGTGTAATAGATTCCCTTAATATATCAATACCACTCATCTTTGGCATCTTTATATCTGTTATAATTAGGTCGTAATCATCATTCCTTATAAATTCAAGTGCATCATTTCCATTATCTTTGGTTACCACACTGTAACCCTCCCTCTCAAGCATAATGGAGAGAAACTCCCTCATACTCCTCTCATCATCAATAACAAGTATTGTGTGCATAACTAAATTCAATTAAGGAACCTTTAATCTCAGACTCTCTGCCTTATTGTAATTTATCCTCGCCTGCTCGACATCCCCTAAATCTGAATAAAGCATACCTAAATTGTAATACGCCTGTGAATATTTTGGGTCAAGCTTAATAGCCATATTAAAACTCTCTATAGCCTCCTGATGTTTGCCTAAATTAATATAAGCGATACCTCGATTGTTATATGCCTTTACATATTGTGGGTCAATACTAATAGCCATGCTGTAATCCTTTATTGCCTCCTGATAGCTACCTAAACTAACATGAGCATTACCCCGGTTGTTATATGCCTTTGCATATTTTGAATTAAGACTAATAGCCATGCTGTAATCCTTTATTGCCTCCTGATAGCTACCTAAAGAGCTATACGCAAATCCGCGGTTGTTATATGCCTCTGCATATTTTGAATTAAGACTAATAGCCATACTGTAATCCTTTATTGCCTCCTGATAGCTACCCATCTTGATATATGCAGCACCCCGATTGTTATATGATATTACAAATTTCGGATCAATATTAATAGCCGTATTGTAATCCTTTATTGCTTTCTGATAATCACCTCTATCATCATAAGCAAACCCACGATTGTTATATGCTACTGCCACCCGACATGGAAACAACTCAATCTGATGAGACCAGAGAGTTATAGAATCTTTCCATACATCGATTTGCCTGTAAGTCATGTTCATCAATACACCTGACAGAATAACCAAAACAGAAATGATGGAAATTTGGGCTGCTCTCTTTGAAGATATATTGAAAATAGCTTCAATCCCTATCCCTGTCAGGAGAAAAGGGGCTAAAGAGGGGAAATAGGCATAGCGGTCTGCCATAGCAAATCTTCCAACCTTGATAATACCGATTACAGGAATGAGAGTGATAATATAATAGAGCCATAAAGTAAAGAGAAAAGGCTTATCCCTTTTCAAAGTTAGAACACTTAAGAGGGTGATTGTCGTGAATACTATAAGGGAGATAATAAATATAGGGTGAAAAAGGGTTAATCTGAATGGAAATGGGTAGTAAGGAGCAAGATTAAGCGGTAAGATCATCTTACCAAGATAGGTTATGTAAGAATTTATTGCATTGAGGATACGCAAATCTATTGGATATTGTTTAAGCATTGGCAATGCCCCTGCCTTGCTCTGAGCTAATATGGCTATTAAAGAGAATACAACGGTCAAGATGAAGAAAGGGAGTTTTTCAATCAGCGCCTTTGCATTAAATCCTTTTCCAATAGATAATAGCTTGAGTGGATAGAAGTCAAGGATTAAAAGGACTATCGGCAGTGATACAGCCATAGGCTTGCTAAGAAGGGCAAGAAGAAAGAGGAAGATAGAAAAGATGTAATAAGTAAATCTTTTTCTCTTTGTATCTGTAAAGGCATATTTAAAATACGACAGGAGGGTTAATAAATAGAAAAAGGCACATAATAGACCTTTTCTCTCTGTTATCCATGCCACTGACTCCACATGGAGCGGGTGTATCCCGAAAAGAAGGGCTGTTACAGTGGCTGCAATCAGGGAATTCTGTTTTGAAGATACCCTTATTAATCTTGCAACCACAAAAAATACAAGGGCTGTATTTATTGTATGAAGAAGGATATTGGTAAGGTGAAACCCAAGGGGATTGAGACCCCATAGAGCGTAATCTATTGCAAAAGAGAACATTGTAAATGGATGCCAGAGTCCGGGAAATTCAGATGAGAAAACCCATTTTAAAAAAGCGATGTTTATTGATCTGATATTTATATTCTCATAAACATTTATATTATCATCCCAGTTTACAAAGTTGTTCTGAAGGGCAGGGAGATAAAGCAGGAAGGTTATACCTGCAATCAAAATTGCTGCAACAATGAGATACTTATTAAAAAAATTTTGTTGTGGTCTCATAGAAATAACTTTACCAAATTTTGTCAATAGTGTATATAAATAATGACAATTATTGTCACTTTCATTTACTCGCATTTAATTATCTCCTTGAAAATCAATATATTATTTTTGGTATGAAAGTTGTATTTACTGAGGTGTAAAGAAGAAAGTTCCCCTCACCCTCCCCTCGTAGGGTTCGTTCCCCGAACGAACCAAGGCTGTTCAGGGAACAGCCCCTACAATTTGGGAGAGGAATAAGGTGAGGGTGGATTTTAAAATGAAAGGGGGTGAAAGAAAATGATGGAAAAAATCAGAAAGGCAATAAATAGTATTGGTAAGGTTGTCGTCGGCGAAAAGGGTTTTACATTGATTGAGCTTCTAATCGTCGTAGCAATTATTGGTATATTGGCTGCAATTGCAATCCCGCAATTCAGCTCATACAGGACAAAGGCTTACAATTCTGCTGCACAGACTGATGCAAAGAATTTCATGACTGCAATAGCATCCAGTATGGTATAAATTAAAAAGGAGGTGAATTGTTTATGAAAAAACTTAGTTTATTAGTGTTGACAATAGCGTTTGTTTTTACAGTTAGTGTAGTTGAAGTATATGCTGTTACTACTATAACTGCTGCGGGTACTGGTACAACAGGAGCTATAAGCATAGCTTTAGGCACTTTTGCAAGACAAACTGCTGCATTAACCTTTACGACAAGCGCTAATGTGTCTGTTAGTTTTAATACATCTGCAGCAACATCAGCAGAAAATTATACTGTTAGTGCTGGACATCTAAGTGGAGATAAGGAATATGCAATGGCGAGTACTGGCGGGACGCTGTTGTATGGAACGAGAACTCCTGCAACAACAACAATTACTGCTGCTCCTGCTATAACTGCTGCTGGTGTTGTGACCTCGACAGGTTGGACGGCAATGTAATTGGTATTTGCAAAAGGTTTTTAAAAAGGGGTCGGATATTCCGACCCCTTTTTTATTGCTATTTATGGTATTAGTATTCCAGAAATGTGGTAATATAATTAATATGAGAGGGGGTGATTAAATGAAGTTTTATGTGTCCTTGCTTTTAATAACATTTTCTATTATCTCTGTTAAATCAACTTATGCCCAGCAGTATGCTACAAAGGATGATATTGCTGTTATATTAAAAGAAATACAGTCATCACGAGAGGATATGAAAACGATGCAAGTGGATATGAGGAAAATGCAGGAGGCCGTAAGGGAAATGCAAAGTGATATAACAATGGGATTTAATTATGTGGAGAAGAGATTGGAACAGGTGGATAAGAGATTTGAATTTATACAGATGCTGCTGGTTGCTGTTTTTGTTGCCTCGATTGGCTCTCCATTTCTATCCAGATGGCTCGATAGAAAAAGAGAAGATAATATATTAGAGTTGGAAAGACTATTAATTGCCTTGAAGGAATATGCCCGGCAAGATGAAAAGATGAAAGAAATTTTTAGAAATGCAAAATTACTATAAAATAACATCCCTTGCATACATAACATTCAAAGGAGGTATCAGAGACAGAACTATACATACTATTGTCCTATTAGCCCTCCTCCTCCTTATTTCCACCCCGCTCTTTAGCTCATTCTCCATGCGACAGGTTGTGCAGGTGGCAGTTGATTACAACCTCTCTACCATCTCATTTATTGGTCTTCTTCTTTCTATATTTGCAGGGATTAATTTAATAACAAAAGATATTGATAAAAGGAGTATATATACAGTAATATCCCTCCCCCTTTCACGAAGCCAATACTTAATAGCAAAATTCTTTGGACTTGTATCCCTTATATTTTTTTCCTTAATTATCCTTACGGTTTTTGGAAGTATTTCTATTAAATTAACTTCATATCTTTATCCGCAGGATATAAATTCACAAATATACTGGCTTAAATTCTTTTTAAGTATCTTTTACATATCCCTGAAACTCATAATTATTGTATCAGCGGTCTTTTTATTTTCCTCTTTTGCCACAAGCACATTTCTTCCATTAGTTCTGAGTTTTATATTTTACTTTATCGGAGAATCAATTGAGGAGGTCAAAACCTTCATTGAAGGGGTTGGTAAGGAAAGGGTAAACCCGGTTGTTAAGGCAGTTGCACAGTTTGCCTATTATATATTTCCCAATCTATCAGCCTATGATTTAAAACCTCATGCAATTTACGGGCTGCCGCTTGATTATGGCAATTTATTATTTGTATTGCTATACGGCATCTTTTACGCGGCTATAATTCTAACCTTGTCGGTGATGATTTTTAGGAGGAGGGAGTTTTTGTAACAATGACTCACCACAAAGCTTGCTATATTATAGAAAGTAGTTAAGCTCTAAAAAAGAGGCTATACTCTTTCTGTTTTAGAATAATGAGTTGGTTTAAACCTAAAACAAAGAAAGGAGTATAGCCATGAAACAGATTCAAACAAAAAAG